>NZ_JBHWMB010000059.1:0-10631 GCF_042730015.1 Streptomyces sp. NPDC059957
GGATTCATCCAGCCCCGCCGGCGTTTGAGGCGCGGGCTCCGGGGCGGAGCCCCGGGCGGGTCCGGGCAGCGCCCGGGGAACGGGGGAAGGGCGGGTAGGGGACCCCTGTGCGCAGCGTGACGGGCGGCTCCGTAGCCCAGCACCCCGGCGTAGCCCGCGGTCTGGCGGCCCCGTAGCCCGGCGGCCCGGCCAGTCCGGCAGCCGGTCGGCGGCTCCGTAGCCCGGCGGCCCGGGCAGCCCGGCAGCCGGGCGGCGGCGTCGGCCCGGCGCCACCGCGTCAGCGGGCCCAGCGGCCCCGCTCGTGGGCGTAGCCGTAGACCGGGCGGTCCGAGGAGACGGCGGAGATGCGCCAGGGGCGGCCGTCCTCGTCGAGGCGGAGGGTGCCGGAGCCGGTGGGGCCGCTCCAGCGGAGGTCCAGGGACCAGTCGCAGTCGCATCCGGTGCTGGTCGCCACCACCCGCAGGACGGCCGGTTCGGTGGCCGAGACCCGGAGCGGGAAGGCAGGTGCCGCGATCACCTCCCCCTCGTTGTTGCCTGCCACCGGCCGGGCCAGTGGGCGCGGCGCGTCCAGGTTGACCGCGAACCCGGCCGGGGTGAGCCCTCCGCCGCAACCCTGCGACATCTCGTAGACGTTCCACGGCAGCGGGGACCGCCGCCCGGCCACCCGTACCTCCATGTCCTCCAGGACCACCGCTTCCGGCCCCGTGCCCAGCAGGGTGACCTCCACGATCTGCGTCCCCGCGTGGACGGCCTTCCGTCCCGCCGCCCACGCCGGCGCGTCCGCCTCCAGCGGGGGCGGGGGCACCGTCGAGGGCGCCGCCTCGGCGAGGTACGCGTGGTCGCAGGCCGCCGCCCACACGTGCGACCGTACGGCCGCGCGCAGGGGCGGGGAGACCGGCGAGGGGCCTCCCGTCACCGCGGGTCCGGTCGGCGCGCCCGTCGAAGCGCCCGTCGAAGCGCCCGTCGCCGTCGGAGTCGGAGTCGGAGTCGGAGTCGCCGCGGGCCCGGTCCCTTCCGACTCGCTCGCCGACGCCGTCGGCCCGGCCGTCGCCGCAGCCGCCCCCGTGGCCCCGGCGGGCGCTGTCGGTCCGGCCTGGGGTGACCGGTGGTCCGGACCCGTCTGCGGAAGCCACCGGACGCCCACCGCGAGGGCCACGACCGTGGCGACCGCGACCCCGGCCAGCAGCAGCCGGCGCCCGGACCGGCGCGGCGGCGGCGCCCCCGGAACGTCGGGCTGCGCGGCCTCCGTCTCCGGCTCGGCCTCCGGGTCCGCCCGCTCCCCCTCGTCCAGGGACGGCGCCTCCACCGCGACCGCCCGCCGCCGCGCATCCGCCAGCAGCCAGGCCCGGTGCAGTTCCACCGCCTCCGCCGGCGTCGCCCCGCAGGCCCGCGCGAAGCGGTCCACCACCGCGAACTCCGCGGGCAGCGCCTCGCCGCTGCAGTAGCGGTGCAGGGTCGACGTGCTCGTGTGGAGCCCTCGCGCGAGGACCCCGTAGCTCCGCCCGCTCCGCTCCTTCAGTTCCCTCATCGACCGCGCGAACGCCTGCGCCTCGGCCGATCTCCCCGTCCCGGAGTTCCGTTCCATGCCAAGGATGTTCCCGCAGCTGACGGTACGTACGGCCGTTCCACCGTCCCGAATTCGTCCCGATCCGTAGGCGCGGGCCGGGGCCGGGGTACAGCCTTCTCCAGAGACACCTCCGCACCATCACGGACCTCACGGGGAGAACCGACCATGTTCCGACGCACCGCCCGGACCGCCGCCGTCCTCGCGGCCACCGCGGCCGCCGCCACCGCCCTCGTCCTCACCGCTTCCACCACCTCCACGGCCGCCGTCACCGTGCCCGGGTTCCTGTCGGGCACCGACCTGCCCCCGCATCCCGGCTCCGCCTGGTACGCCGGGAAGGTCACCAAGGGGCTGCCCGAGTTCCCGCCGTTCTGCGCGGACGGCGTGCTCCCCGCCACCGGGAGCTGGTACCGCGACTTCGGCACCGAGTTCGACACGAACGCGGTCCAGGTGTCCGTACGCACCTCCTCCAGCAGCGCGGCCATCAAGCTCAAGGCGGCCCTGGAGCGCAAGGTGGCGGCCTGCGCCGCCGACTGGCTGCGCGAGACCCCGGGCGGTACGGCCTCCTGGCAGGACTACGGGAAGCTCAGCGTCGAGGAGGGCGCGCACGTCTACGGGGTGCACACCTCCATGCCGGAATCCGAGCCCGGCGTCCACCTGTTCGGCATCGGACGCGACGGCTCCACGGTGACGTTCGTGAGGTGGGGGCAGATGGGGTACCTGCACGAGGCGCCCCTCCCGGCCTTCAAGAAGACCACCGTCAAGGCGGTGAACAAGCTCAACCCCTGACGCACCGCGCCCCCGGTGGGACCATGGAAGGGACGGGGAAGCCGGGGTGGGCGAAGACGTCGAGGCGGCGATGGCCATGCGCACCGGAAACGAGCCGGTGACCGCCCGCAGCGCGCTGCGGCTGCGCTTCTGGCTGAGCCTGTGGGGGCTGATCTGGTCCGGTGCCGGGGCGGCGGCGTTCTCGCTCGCCGCCCGGCCCGGGTGGGCGGCGGCCTGCGCCGCCGTCGCCGTGCTCGCGGCCGTGGACCTGGCCGTGGTGCTCCGCCGCATGCACCAGGGCCCGCACTACCAGCCGGGCCGCGACGTCCCCCCGTACGAGCCCCCGGGCCACTAGGTCGTCTCTTCCGGACGACCTAGACCCACACCGGTCGCGCCCCGGAGCCCCGCCGGGCTACTTCTCGAAGCGGGCCGCCGCCAGGTAGTCCGGCTGCGGGTCCAGGGCGGCCGCGAGGCGGAAGTGCTTGCGGGCCTGGTCCGGCCGGCCGGCGCGCTCGTGGGTGCGGGCCAGCGCGAAGTGGGCGAACGCGTTGTCCGGCTCGCGCTCCAGCACGATCTCGAACTCCAGCTCCGCCGGACGCAATTGGGCGGCGGCGAAGAAGGCCCGGGCACGCAGCAGCCGGGCCGCCGTGTTCTCCGGGTGGGCGGCTATGACCGAGTCGAGCAGCTTCACCGCACCGCGCGGGTCGCGCGCGGCGAGGAGCTGCTCCGCGGCCCGGTAGTCGATGACGTGCGTCTCGGGCGACGAGGACCGAGGGGGCGGCGGGAGCTGCGGCGTGGTGTCGGACACGGTCTGTTCCTTCCCTCTACAGGCGCGTTCAACGCCCCGCACACCGCCCGCTATTCCATCGGCGTTCCGTCAGCCGAGCCGCTCCCCGAGCCGGGCGTACAGCTCGGTGACGGCGGCGTCGGCGGCCGGGGAGACGGGGAAGAGGTTGAGGAAGGTGTGGATCAGTCCGTCGTAGGTACGGGCGAAGACGTCCACGCCGGCGTCGCGGAGGGCTTCGGCGTAGGCGTTGCCCTCGTCGCGCAGCGGGTCGTACTGGGCGGTGCCGATGACCGCGGGGGCGAGGCCGGTGAACTTCTCGGCGCGCAGCGGGGAGACCCGGAAGGAGCCTCGGACGGCGGGGTCGTCGCCCGCATAGAGGTGCTGGAGGTCCAGGACGTCCTGGGTGCGCAGGACGTAGCCGGTGGCGTTCTCGGTGCCTGAGGGGTGGTCGCCGACGAAGTCGGTGGCGGGATACACCAGGAGTTGCGCGGCCAGCGGCCGGCCCTCGTCGCGGAAGGTGAGGGCGACGGCGGCGGCCAGGTTTCCTCCGGCGCTGTCGCCGGCCACGGCGAGGCGGTCGCGGCGGCCTCCGTAGTCCTCGATGTGGTCGGCGGCGTGGTGGACGGCGGCGAGGCAGTCGTCGTAGGCGGCGGGGAAGGGGTGCTCGGGGGCCAGGCGGTAGCCGACGGCCACGACCACGGCGTTCACGTCGCGGCACATCCGCCGGGTGACCTCGTCGTGGGTGTCGAGGTCGCCGGTGAGCCAGCCGCCGCCGTGGAAGAAGACGACCGTGGGAACGGGTCCGCCGCCTGCGGGCCGGTAGACGCGGACGGGGATCCGCCCGGCGGGTCCGGGGACGGCGGTGTCCTCCACCGAGCCGACCTCGATCGGCTCCGGCAGTGCGAAGCCGGCGCCCGTCCTGCGGCTCGCCTCGCGCGGCACCTCGGGATCGGTGTCGATGACCCGGGGGGCCGGGTGGGCGTTGACCTGGTCGAGTACGGCGGCGATGGACGGGTCGACGGGCGTGCGCGGCACCCTTCTCCGGCGGACGTGCGTGTCTCGCATCGTGCGGTCACGCCGCGGACGCCGCCACCGGAGACCCTCCGGTGGCGGCGTCCGGCGGGTCGGCGTCCGTCAAGATCAGGGACACGCGGCGGCCGTCGCGATCAGGGTCACGCAGCACCCGTCGGATCAGGGCCACGCGACGCCCGTCACGATCAGGGCTACGCAACGCCCGTCACGATCAGGGCCACGCGGCGCCCGTCGCACGATCAGAGCGACGCGGCGCCCGTCATGCCCCGGTGCCCCCCGCCGCCCGCGCCGTGAGTTCCTCCCACACCTTGCGCACCTGCGGCTCCAGCGCCTCCAGCGGCCCGTCGTTGTCGATCACGAGCGTGGCCACGGCCAGCCGCTGTTCCCGCGTGGCCTGCGCGGCCATCCGGGCCCGGGCCTCCGACTCCTCCATGCCCCGCAGCCCCGTGAGCCGGGCGAGCTGGGTGGCGGGCGCCGCGTCCACGACGACGACCAGGTCGTACAGGGGAGCGAGCCCGTTCTCCGCGAGCAGCGGTACGTCGTGCACCACGATCGCGTCGGGCCCCGCGGCGGCTTCCAGCTCCGCGGACCGGGCCCCGACCAGCGGGTGCACGATTCCGTTGAGGATCCGCAGCTTCGCCGGGTCGGCGAACACGATCGACCCCAGCTTCGGGCGGTCCAGCCCGCCTGCGGGAGCCAGTACGGACTCCCCGAAGGCCTCCACCACCGCCGCGAGTCCGGGCGTACCCGGCTCCACGACCTCCCGCGCGATCCGGTCGGCGTCCACGACGACCGCCCCGTACCCCGCCAGCAGTCGCGAGACCTCGCTCTTGCCGGCGCCGATTCCGCCTGTCAGGCCAACTTTCAACATGCCGGGCAGACTAGCCCCCGCGTCCGGGGACCCGTACGGGCCCCCGGACTGAGGCTGCGGTCCGAGGCGGTTCCTCAGCCCTCGCCCTCGCGCTCCGCCAGGAAACGCTCGAATTCGAGGCCGATCTCGTCCGCCGACGGAATCTCCGTGGGCTCCGCGATCATGTTGCCCCGGGTCTCGGCGCCGGCCGCCGCGTCGTACTGGTGCTCCAGCCCCTGGACCAGGCTGACCAGCTCCTCGTCGCCCTCCCGGATCTGCCGGTCGATCTCCGTCTGCGTGCGGTGCGCCTCGGTGCGCAGCGCGTGCGCGACCGACGGCAGGACCAGACCCGTCGCGGCGGTGATCGCCTCCAGGACGGTCAGCGCGGCGTCGGGATACGGGGAGCGCGCCACGTAGTGCGGTACGTGGGCGGCGACGCCCAGCACGTCGTGCCCGGCCTGCCCGAGGCGGAACTCGACCAGCGACTCGGCGCTGCCGGGGACCTGGGCCTCGTCGAAGGGGCTGCGGTGTCCCGGCATGAGGTCGGTCCGGTTGCCGTGCGGGGTGATCCCGACGGGCCGGGTGTGCGGGACGCCCATGGGGATGCCGTGGAAGTTGACGGAGAGCCGTACGCCCAGGCGCTCGACGATCTGCCGCACGGCGACGCAGAAGCGCTCCCACTCCACGTCCGGCTCGGGGCCGGACAGCAGCAGGAAGGGTGCGCCCGTGGCGTCCTGGACGAGGCGCACCTCGAGCTGGGGCTCCTCGAACTCCGTCCAGTGGTCGCGCTGGAAGGTCAGCAGCGGGCGGCGCGCCCGGTAGTCCACCAGACGGTCCGCGTCGAACCGGGCCACGACCTGGTGGGGCAGCGTGTCGAGCAGTCGCTCGACGATCTGCTCTCCGGTCTCACCCGCGTCTATGTACCCCTCGAAGTGGTAGAGCATGACCAGCCCGGCCGAGTCCTGGGCAAGCGCCAGGTCGGCCACCGCCAGGCCCTTGGCGTCCCATTCGTACAAACCCTGTGGATCAAGCACTGCCACCACTCCTCCTCCGCCGCGTTCTCTGGCAAGAACGTCCAAGGAGCCGTGACCATTCCCCAGTTGACGGCATTCACGAGATCGCCCGGCACGGCCGCACAACGCGGTAAGGCCCGCCCCCCTGAGGGGACGGGCCTTACCGGTGAAGATCAGCTCGGCTCACACCGTGCTGCTGCGATCAGCTCTGGCCGCCGGCCAGCTTCTCGCGGAGCGCGGCGAGGGCCTCGTCGGACGCCAGGGCGCCAGAGGTCTCGTCCGCACCCTCGGAGGAGTACGAACCACCCGAGATGCCCGCACCGGCGCTGCTGCTGCTGCCCGCGGCCGGAGCGGCCGCACCCTCGGCAGCGGCGGCCTCGTCGGCCTCGCGGCTCTTGATGACCTGGGCCTGGTGCTGCTCGAAGCGCGTCTGCGCCTCGGCGTACTGGCCCTCCCAGGCTTCGCGCTGCTTGTCGAAGCCCTCGAGCCAGTCGTTGGTCTCGGGGTCGAAGCCCTCGGGGTAGATGTAGTTGCCCGCGTCGTCGTACGAGGCAGCCATACCGTAGAGGGTCGGGTCGAACTCGACCGAGGCCGGGTCGGCACCGAAGGACTCGTTGGCCTGCTTCAGGGACAGCGAGATCCGGCGACGCTCGAGGTCGATGTCGATGACCTTGACGAAGATCTCGTCGTTGACCTGGACGACCTGCTCCGGGATCTCCACGTGGCGCTCGGCCAGCTCGGAGATGTGGACCAGACCCTCGATGCCCTCGTCCACGCGGACGAACGCACCGAACGGAACCAGCTTGGTGACCTTACCCGGGACGACCTGACCGATCTGGTGCGTCCGGGCGAACTGCTGCCACGGGTCTTCCTGCGTCGCCTTCAGCGACAGGGAGACACGCTCGCGGTCCATGTCGACGTCGAGGACCTCGACGGTGACTTCCTGGCCGACCTCGACAACCTCGGACGGGTGGTCGATGTGCTTCCAGGACAGCTCGGAGACGTGGACGAGACCGTCGACGCCACCCAGGTCCACGAAGGCACCGAAGTTGACGATCGAGGAAACGACGCCGGAGCGGACCTGACCCTTCTGCAGGGTGGTGAGGAACGTCTGGCGAACCTCGGACTGGGTCTGCTCGAGCCAGGCACGGCGGGACAGGACCACGTTGTTGCGGTTCTTGTCCAGCTCGATGATCTTCGCCTCGAGCTCCTTGCCCACGTAGGGCTGGAGGTCGCGGACGCGACGCATCTCGACGAGGGAGGCCGGAAGGAAGCCACGGAGGCCGATGTCGAGGATGAGACCACCCTTGACGACCTCGATGACGGTACCGGTGACGATGCCGTCTTCTTCCTTGATCTTCTCGATCGTGCCCCAGGCGCGCTCGTACTGCGCACGCTTCTTGGACAGGATCAGACGGCCTTCCTTGTCCTCCTTCTGGAGAACAAGGGCCTCGATCTCGTCGCCGACCTTGACGACCTCGTTCGGGTCGACATCGTGCTTGATCGAGAGCTCGCGGCTCGGGATGACGCCCTCGGTCTTGTAACCGATGTCGAGGAGAACCTCGTCACGGTCGACCTTCACGATGACGCCGTCGACGATGTCGCCGTCGTTGAAGTACTTGATCGTCTCGTCGATCGCGGCGAGGAACGCGGCCTCGTCACCGATGTCGTTGACCGCAACCTGCGGGGTGGTGGCGGTGGTCTCGGTGCTGCTCGTCATGTGGGTAAGGGCTCCGGTTACGGACAGAAAGTCGTAGGTACTGCTACGCCGGGAGCCCTTATCGGCATCTGCCGAAGAAGCCGGACAGCCAAGGAAGCCCCAGTTCCGCGAAATGCGGGGTGGGGGCCTCGAAAACCGAGGGGACATCAACAGATACAAGCGCAGCCTGCTAGGTCTGAGGAGCACAGGCTCGCAGCGCAACTTGTAGCATACGGGGGCAGCCGGACAGGGTCAATGCGCGAAGGCGCACACCCCGGGCGGATCACCGCACAACCGGCACAATTGGCGGGCGGGCAGGCGCCGATGGCCCCTCCAGCCCGCTTTCCGCAGACATTCGCAGACTACGACGACGGGCCCCATGAACCAAGAGGACTACGCCCCCGAAGAGGCGTACGAAGCCGGATCGGCCGCCGAAGACGATTCCGAGGCCACGCGGCGTGACGCGGGGGAAGCGGAGAGCAGTCGGGCGAGCCGGGGCTGGTGGGACCGCAACGCCGACGAGTACCAGAGCGAGCACGGCGCCTTCCTCGGCGACGACCGCTTCGTCTGGGGACCCGAGGGCCTGGACGAGGCGGAAGCGGCCCTGCTCGGGCCCGCCGCCTCCCTCAAGGGCAAGGACGTCCTGGAGATCGGCGCCGGCGCCGCCCAGTGCTCGCGCTGGCTGGCCGCCCAGGGCGCCCGCCCCGTCGCCCTGGACCTCTCCCACCGCCAGCTCCAGCACGCCCTGCGGATCGGCGATGACGTCCCGCTGGTCGAGGCGGACGCCGGCCGCCTCCCCTTCCGCGACGGCTCCTTCGACCTCGCCTGCTCCGCCTACGGGGCCGTGCCCTTCGTCGCCGACCCCGTGAACGTCATGCGCGAGGTGCGCCGCGTCCTGCGCCCCGGCGGCCGCTGGGTCTTCTCCGTCACCCATCCCGTCCGCTGGGCCTTCCCCGACGAGCCGGGCCCCGAGGGGCTGTCCGTCTCCGCCTCCTACTTCGACCGCACCCCGTACGTCGAACAGGACGAGCAGGGCCGCGCCGTATATGTGGAGCACCACCGCACGATCGGCGACCGGGTACGGGACGTGGTCGCGGGCGGCTTCCGCCTCGTCGACCTGGTCGAGCCGGAGTGGCCCGCGTGGAACAGCCAGGAGTGGGGCGGCTGGTCCCCGCTGCGGGGCAACCTCATCCCCGGCACGGCGATCTTCGTGTGCGAGCGGGACTGAGCCGGTGACGGGACAGCGCGTGATCCGTACGGCCGACCTCGACTCCCTTCCCGTACGGGAAGCCCTGCCCGCGCTCGTCTCGGCGCTCGACGCCCACGGCACCGCCGTGCTCTGCGCCCCGCCCGGCACCGGCAAGACCACACTGGTGCCGCTGGTACTGGCGGGGCTGGTGGGACCGGCCGGCAGTGAATCGGCACGCGGACCCCGCCGCCGGATCGTGGTCGCCGAACCCCGCCGGATCGCCGCCCGCGCGGCGGCCCGGCGGATGGCCTGGCTGCTCGGCGAGCAGGTGGGCGCCTCGGTGGGCTTCACCGTGCGCGGGGAGCGGGTGATGGGGCCCTCCACCGTGATCGAGGTGGTCACCACCGGGGTGCTGCTCCAGCGGCTCCAGCGGGATCAGGAGCTCTCGGGCACCGATCTGGTGATCCTGGACGAGTGCCACGAGCGGCACCTGGACGCCGACACGGTCGCCGCCTTCCTCCTGGACGTGCGCGCGACCCTGCGCCCGGAGCTGCGCCTCCTCGCGGCCTCGGCGACCACGGACGCCGACGGCTGGGCGCAGCTCCTCGGCGGCGCCCCGGTCGTGGAGGCGGCCGGGATCACCCATCCGGTGGAGACCGTGTGGGCCCCGCCGGCCCGCCCGGTGCGTCCGCCGCACGGGATGCGGGTGGATCCGGCGCAGCTCACGCACGTGGCCTCGGTGGTGCGGCGGGCGCTGGCGGAACGTTCCGGCGACATCCTCTGCTTCCTGCCCGGCGTCGGCGAGATCGCCCGGGTCGCCGGGCAGCTCGGCGCCGTCGACGCGGAGGTCCTCCAGATACACGGCCGCGCTCCGGCCTCCGTCCAGGACGCCGCGCTGTCGCCCGCGCCGCACCGCCGGGTCATCCTGTCCACCGCCGTCGCGGAGTCCAGCCTGACCGTGCCCGGCGTACGGATCGTCGTGGACTCGGGGCTGGCCCGCGAACCCCGGGTCGACCACGCCCGGGGCCTGGGCGCGCTGGCCACCGTACGGGCCTCCCGCGCGGCCGGCCGCCAGCGCGCGGGCCGTGCCGGGCGCGAGGCCCCCGGCACGGTGTACCGCTGCTGGGCCGAAGCGGAGGACGGGCGGCTGCCCGCGTACCCCTCCCCCGAGATCCGGATCGCGGACCTCGCGCAGTTCGCCCTCCAGGCCGCCTGCTGGGGCGACCCGGACGCGACCGGCCTGCCCCTGCTCGATCCGCCGCCGGCCGGAGCGATGGCCGCGGCGCGGGAGGTGCTGCTCGCGGTGGGCGCGGTGACCCCGGCCGGGCGGCCCACGCCGCGCGGGCTGCGGATGGCCCGGCTCGGCCTGCACCCGCGCCTGGCCCGGGCCCTGCTCGACGGCTCCGCCGCGCTGGGGGCTCGGCGGGCGGCGGAACTGGTGGCCCTGCTGAGTGAGGAGCCGCCGCGGGAGTACGGGGACGACCTGGCCGCGGCCTGGCGCCGGGCCCGTGCGGGCGGCGACCCGTACGCATCGCGCTGGCGCGCGGAGGCCCGGCGCTTGGAGCGCGCAGCGGGAGAAGGCGGCCCTGCGGGGCATTTCCCCACCCCGCCCCTTCCCGATTCCCGGGGCTCCGGCCCCGACCCCCCATTCTGGCCAGCCACCCCCCCGGTTCCCGAGGGAGGCCCCCCCCCCACCGAAGCCCAAAACGCCCCCCCCCCCGAAAAGGGA
>NZ_JBHWMB010000059.1:10641-21413 GCF_042730015.1 Streptomyces sp. NPDC059957
GCACAGGGGGAAAAGGGGGCCGGGGGGGGAAGTCCCCAACCCCCCCCCTTCCCAGCCCCTGGGCCCCCACCCAGGACCCACTGGCCACACAGCGCACGTCCGGGGTCCAGGGCGGAGCCCCCCGCGCGGCGGAGCCGCAGAATGCTGCACAGCCGGGAAGGGGCGGGGCGGGGGAAGAATCCGTCCCCCACGACGCCGCCGCCGGGCTGGTCGCAGCACTCGCGTTCCCGGAACGCGTGGCCAAGGCCAAGGGCCAGGGGGCCTTCCTCATGGCCTCCGGGACGGGAGCCGAGCTCGGCGAGGGGTCAGGGCTGCGCAGCGCGCCCTGGCTGGCCGTCGCAGTCGCCGACAGGCCGCCGCACTCCGCGTCGGCCCGCGTCCGGCTCGGAGCCCTCCTCGACGAGGACACCGCCCGCAGCGCCGCCGGCCACCTGTTCCGCTCCGGCGAGGAGGTGCACTGGGAGGGCGGTGATCTCGTCGCCCGCTCCGTGGAACGGCTCGGCGCCATCGAGCTCGCCGCACGCCCCCTGCGCACCCCCGACCGGGACCTCGTCAGGGCCGCGCTGCTCGACGGGCTGCGGACCGACGGGCTGGGCCTGCTGCGCTGGACCCCGGACTCGCAGGCGCTCCGCGCCCGGCTCGGGTTCCTGCACCGCACGCTCGGCCCGCCCTGGCCCGACGTGGCGGACGACGGGGAGCTGCTGGAGCGGGCCGACGACTGGCTGGAGCCCGAGCTGTCGAGGGCCCGCCGCCGCGGCGACCTCGCGCGGATCGACGCGGGGCAGGCGCTGAACCGGCTGCTCCCCTGGGCCACCGGGGAGGCCGCCCGGCTCGACGAGCTGGCCCCGGAGCGGATCGAGGTGCCCAGCGGCTCCCGGATCCGCGTCGACTACGCCGCCGAGCACGGGCAGCCCGTACTCGCGGTCAAGCTCCAGGAGCTGTTCGGGCTGGCCGAGACCCCCCGGGTCGCGGGGGTCCCCGTACTCGTCCACCTGCTGTCGCCCGCCGGCCGGCCCGCCGCGGTCACCGCCGACCTGGCCTCCTTCTGGCAGGGCGGCTACCGCGCCGTCCGCGCCGAGCTCCGCGGCCGCTACCCCAAGCACCCGTGGCCCGAGGACCCGGCGACCGCCGAGCCCACCCGGCACACCAACGCCCGGCTCAAGCGCTGAACGGCTCCTCCCGCTGGGGGCGCCGGGTGCGCGCCTCCAGCAGCAGGGCGAGCCCGAACAGCGCGAGGCCGCCGGCCGCCAGCCCGATCGGGGCGTACGTGTGCAGCGCGAGGACCATGACCCGGTTCGACTTGACCAGGTCGACGGTGTAGTCGCTGTAGTCCTCGCGGATCTTCACGTGTCCGGCGAAGACGGTGAGCTTCCCGTCGGGCGCGCTGCCCGCGATGCTCCCGCCGCGCATCTCCTGCTGGATCTCCTGCTCGGCGTTGACGGGCGCGCCGGTCACCGGGTCGACCCAGAACTTCGCCTTGGTCGTGTACCAGAGGCTGGTCCCGGTGGTCTGCTCGAACGTCGCCGGGTCGATGCCCTCGAACGGCATCTTCTTGGGCAGCCCGACCTTCGTCCACGGAACGGTCTGCTCGAAGTAGTAGACGTCCACGCCCTTGAACGTGCGCGGCCCCACGTAGTGGATGGGCGAGGAGGTGCGGGTCTGCTGGTCGAAGTAGAGGTAGTCGCGCGGCTCGGTGAAGAACGGCCACTTGAACTCGATGCCCTCGCGCTTGACCGGGTCCCCGTCCACCGCCTCGCCGGTGGCGTGCACCGGGTCCTGGCTGTGCGCGTCGAAGATGTAGCGCTCCGGGATCTGGGAGACCATCTTCCCGTCCGGGCCCATGATGTGGGTCAGCGTGTCCCAGACCACGACGTCCTTGCCGGCGCTGGCCTCGATCTCCCGCGACGCCTCGACGTTGCCCTTGAGGGTCTGGACGATGGTGACCTTGTCGACCTTCTTGGGCTGCATGGTGGCGTAGTCGATGAGGGTCGCGTCCTTCGCCTCCAGCACCATCTCCTGGTACTGGCTCGGCGGGATCTTGGCGAGCCTGGGGTACGCGTACCAGCGCAGCAGCGGTGCGAGCGCTGCACAGAACACGGCTACGGCTAGCAGGACGAGGCTTGCTCTGCGTCGCATGGCCGGGCCCTCCTCTACTTTCCGGGCGCGGCGGGCGCGGTGGTGAGCAGGGGCTTCGGTGAGGTCTTGCCTTCCGGCGCCCCCGTCGCCGTGATGGCGAAGACGAGGAGCGCCGCGAGGACGAGACCGCTGGCGGCGGCGACGAATGCGCGCATGCCGGGGCCTCCGGAATCTGATGGGGTGTCAGGGCGGTGGCAACGTAGCAATGCGGGTGACAGATGAGAACCGTTTGAGCCACTGCTCGCGCGGGGACCCGAACCGCGGGCGGACACGCCGAGGCCCCGCCCACCGCTCAGGCGGCGGGGGCGGGGCGCGTCAGGGGCGTCAGGGGGTCGGCGTGGGCCCCGGAGCGGCGGCGGACGCGGACGGGGACGGCTTGGGCGAGGGCTTGGGCTTCGGCGGCGGGGAGACCGAAGCCGTGGGCTTCGGAGCGGGCTCGGGCCTCGGCGACGAGGTCGGCGCCGGGCTCGGGGTGGGCTTCGGGCTCGGCGTGGGGCTGGGGGTCGGCTTCGGGCTCGGGGTCGGGGTCGGGCTCGGGCTCGGGGTGGGCTTCGGCGAAGGCGTCGGCGTGGGACTGGGTGTCGGCTTCGGCGAAGGCGTGGGCGAGGGTGTCGGCTTCGGCGAAGGCGTGGGCGAGGGTGTCGGCTTCGGCGAAGGCGTGGGCGAGGGTGTCGGCTTCGGCGAAGGCGAAGGCGAGGGTGTCGGCTTCGGCGAAGGCGTGGGCTTCGGTGTCGGTGTCGGGCTCGGCTTCGGGGGTGTCACCACCGGGATGCCACCGCCGCCACTGCCACTGTCTCCGCCGCTGCCCCGGCCGTCCGGCACCTCGTGCGCGCCCTTCAGGTAATACGTGAACCACGACCGCACCGTCCGCAGGTACGCGGAGGAGTGGTTGTACGACAGCACGGCCCGGTCCAGATCAGCGCCCACCCGCAGGTCACGCGTACCGGCACACAGGTAGCGGCCCGCCGCGAGCGCGGCGTCGTGCACGTTGTTGGGGTCGCGCCGGCCGTCGCCGTTGGCGTCCTGGCCCCACGAGGCCCACGTGGACGGGATGAACTGCATCGGCCCGACCGCACGGTCGTAGCGCGAGTCCCCGTCGTAGGCCCCGCCGTCGGTGTCCGGGATGTTCGCGAAGCCGTTGCCGTCGAGCACGGGCCCCCGGATCGGCCGCAGCGTCGTACCGGAGGCGTCGACCTGACCGCCGCGCGCCTGCCCGGACTCGACCTTGCCGATCGCCGCGAGGAGCTGCCAGCGCAGTCCGCATCCGGGGTCGCTGCCGCCGACCACCTGCTCCGCGCCCCGGTACGCGGCGAGCACGGTCGCCGGTATGCCCTGTGCGCCCTCGGCGCCGCCCGTGGCCACGGGCTCCTCGCGCGGCCCCGGAACCGCAGCGGACGATGCCACGGGCACCGGCGTCGGCGCCGCCCCGTCCTCGGGCAGCAGCACGGCCGGCGGTTCGGGGCTCACCAGCGGCGGCAGCGCGGTGAAGTAGGAGCCGTCCCCCGCGGAGCCGTCGGGCACGGGCGCGGGCTCCGCGACCGGAAGCACCTGGGCCCCGGCCGCCAACGGCCCCTGCGAGGCCGTCAGTACGGCGGCCACGACGGCGGAGACGAGCACGGCGGCCCCGCCCTTGCGCACCACCCGGCCGAACCGGGTCGACATCCCCGTCCCGGCGGACACGCGTCCCGGTATCCGAATCCGAGCCGTCATGAGCCGGACCCCCCTCCCCCTCGACGTCCGCGTGACCCTACGTCAACTCGCTGAACAGGGCACGCATCGTGGGCGGGAATTCACGATTTCCTCATGCGCTGCGCAGGCCACCCATACTGGACGCGCCGGTCGTACCGCACCGGTCGATGAGCCGAGCCCCCGAGACAAGGTCCCATGCCGTTCACTCTCAGCCACGCGGCCGCCGTGCTTCCGGCCCTCCGCCGGTCCGGTCGTGCGCGCGGCCCCCTCGTCGGATCGGCCCTGGTCCTCGGGTCGTTCGCGCCGGACACCTTCTACTTCGCCGGCACGGTGATCTCGGGCCTGGGGCCGTACGCCACCTTCGCGCATTCCCTGCCCGGCATCCTGACCGCCGACGCGGTCCTGACCGCCGTCCTCGCGGCGTGCTGGCTGCTGCTGCGCGAGCCGCTGATCGCGCTCCTGCCCCGCGGCCGGCAGGGCAGGGTGCACGCCTTCGTCCGGGGCGAGGAGTGGCGCGGGCGCCGACTGCCCGCGCTGGCCCTGCGGTTCTACCTCTCGGCGGTCATCGGCTCCCTCACGCACGTGGTGTGGGACGCCTTCACTCACATCGACCGCTTCGGGACGCGCATCCTGCCTGCACTGGGCGAGCCCCTCGCGCTCGGGCTGCCCCTCTACTCGTACCTGCAGTACGGGACTTCGGCGCTCGCGGCCTGCGTCCTGGTCTGGTTCACGGCGACCGCGCTGCGCCGGCTGCCCCGATCGCCGGCCCCCGCGTCCGTCCCGATGCTCGGCCGGGCCGAGGTGTGGGGCGCGCTCGTGCTGGTCCTCGTCTGCGTGACGGTCGGGGTCACCCTGCACGTGCTGCGCTTCTTCACGTACTACGACCGGATCCGCACCCCGCTCGACATCATCCCGACCGTCTGTTTCGGAGCGGGCGGCGGTCTCGCCGTGGGGCTCCTGCTGTACGGGGCCCTCGTGCGCCTGCGTCACAGGCGGGTCCGCGACCGCTCGGACGCGGACCCGAACGCGTCGGACGAGGACACGAGAACGCCCGTCCCCACCGCGTAGGCGGGGACGGGCGCTGTCTCGGCCACAGGTGCGCGGAGATCAGTGCGCGGCGGACTCCCAGTCGGGGCCGACGCCCACGGACACGTCCAGCGGGGCCCGCAGGTCGACGGCGTCGGCCATCTCGCGGCGCACCAGCTCCTCCACCTGCGCGCGCTCTCCGGGCGCGATCTCCAGCACGATTTCATCGTGGACCTGGAGCAGCATCCGCGACTTCAGCCCTGCCCCGGTGATCGCCTTGTCCACGCGCAGCATCGCGACCTTGACGATGTCGGCGGCGGTGCCCTGGATCGGCGCGTTCAGCGCCATCCGCTCGGCGGCCTCGCGGCGCTGGCGGTTGTCGCTGTTGAGGTCCGGGAGGTAGCGGCGGCGGCCGAGGATCGTGGCCGTGTAGCCGGTGGCGCGGGCCTCCTCGACGACGCGGCCCAGGTAGTCCCGGACCCCGCCGAAGCGCTCGAAGAAGGTCTCCATCAGGCCGCGGGCCTCGCCGGGCTCGATGTTCAGCTGCTGGGCGAGACCGAACGCGGAGAGCCCGTAGGCCAGACCGTAGGACATGGCCTTGATCTTGCGCCGCATCTCGGCGTCGACCTCGGAGCGCTCGACGCCGAACACCTGGGAGGCGACGGTCGTGTGCAGGTCCTCGCCCGACTGGAAGGCTTCGAGCAGGCCCTCGTCCTCGGAGAGGTGGGCCATGACGCGCAGCTCGATCTGGCTGTAGTCGGCGGTCATGAGGGATTCGTAGCCCTCGCCGACGACGAAGCCGCGGCGGATGGCCCGGCCCTCGTCGGTGCGCACCGGCACGTTCTGCAGGTTGGGGTCGGTGGAGGACAGCCGGCCGGTGGCGGCGACGGTCTGGCTGAAGCTGGTGTGCACCCGGCCGTCGGCGGCGATCATCTTGACCAGGCCCTCGACCGTGACGCGCAGCTTGGCCTGCTCCCGGTGGCGGAGCATGATCACGGGCAGTTCGTGGTCGGTCTGGGTGGCCAGCCAGGCGAGCGCGTCGGCGTCCGTGGTGTAGCCGGTCTTGGTCTTCTTCGTCTTCGGCAGGTCCAGCTCGCCGAAGAAGACCTCCTGGAGCTGCTTGGGCGAGCCGAGGTTGAACTCGTGGCCCACCGCCGCGTGCGCCTCCTTCACCGCCTGCTGCACGGCGCCCGCGAACTGCAGCTCCATGCCCTCCAGGTGGCTCCGGTCCACGGCGATGCCGGCCCGCTCCAGGCGGGCCAGCAGCTCGGAGGTGGGCAGCTCCATGTCGTGGAGCAGCTCGGCCGCGCCCACCTCGGGCAGCTTCACCGCGAAGGCGTCGCCGAGGTCCAGGACGGCGCGGGCCTGCGCCATCAGGGCCTCCGCCTCGGCGGTGTCATCCGCGCCGAAGGCGAGCTGCCCGTCGGCGGCGGCGGGCGCCAGTTCCCGGTGCAGGTACTCCTGGGAGAGCACGTCCAGCGCGAAGGAGCGCCGGCCCGGCTTGACCAGGTAGGCGGCGAGCGCGGTGTCCATGACGGCCCCGGCCAGGGTCCAGCCGTGCTCGGGGAAGACCCGCATCAGGGCCTTGGCGTTGTGCGCGACCTTGGGCTTGGCGGCGTCGGCGGCCCAGGCGGCGAAGGCCCGCTCGTCGGCCTCGTCCAGTGCGGACGGCTCGAACCAGGCGGCGGCTCCCCCGGCCGAGGCGAGCGCGATCTCGGAGACGTTGCCGGTGCCGAGCGCCCAGCTGTCGACGGTGCAGATGCCGAGCGGGGCGCCCGCGTGGCTCTCCAGCCACGGCGCGAGCTCGCCGGCGCCGAGCACGGAGCCGTCGAGCTCCACCGCGGCGGCGGCCGCCGGGGCCGGGGCCTCGTCCTCGGCGGCGCCCGGGTCGACGGCGAGCAGCCGCTCGCGCAGGGAGGCGTTGCGGATCTCCAGTACGTCCAGGACCCCGGTGACGGCGCTCCGGTCGTAGGGGGCGCGGACCAGCTCCGCGGGGGTCTTGGGCAGGGCGACGTCCTTGACCATCTCGGTCAGGACCCGGTTGAGCTTCACGGCGTCCAGGTTCTCCCGGAGGCTCTCCCCGGCCTTGCCCTTGACCTCGTCGGCGCGCTCCACGAGCTCGGCGAACGACCCGAACTGGGTGATCCACTTGGTGGCGGTCTTCGGGCCGACGCCCGGGATGCCGGGGAGGTTGTCGGACGGGTCGCCGCGCAGCGCCGCGAAGTCCGGGTACTGCTGGGGGGTGAGGCCGTACTTCTCCTCGACCTCTCCCGGGGTGAACCGGGTCAGCTCGGAGACTCCCTTGGTCGGGTAGAGCACGGTGGTGTGCTCGGAGACCAGCTGGAAGGAGTCGCGGTCGCCGGTGACGATCAGCACGTCGAAGCCGAGGGCCTCGGCCTGCGTGGCCAGCGTCGCGATCACGTCGTCGGCCTCGAAGCCGTCGACCGCGAACCGCGGCACGCTCATCGCGTCGAGGAGCTCGCCGATCAGCTCCACCTGCCCCTTGAACTCGTCGGGGGTCTTGGAACGGTTCGCCTTGTACTCGGGGAACTCCGCCGCGCGCCACGTCTTGCGGGACACGTCGAACGCCACCGCGAAGTGCGTGGGCGCCTCGTCGCGCAGCGTGTTCGCCAGCATCGACGCGAATCCGTAGACGGCGTTCGTCGACTGTCCCGTCGCGAGCGTGAAATTCTCCGCAGGCAGCGCGAAGAACGCCCGGTACGCCATGGAGTGCCCGTCCATGAGCATCAGGCGGGGGCGGTCCGCTGCGGTCGGCTGGTCGGTCTTCTTCGATGCTGAATCTGCCACGCCCCCGATCCTAGGCGCCGCCACTGACAAAACCGGACGGGCTGCGCGGCAGGGCAAAGGGGGCGGGGCAAATCCGGAGTCGGCGCCACGGACGGAGCGTGACAGGATCGGATGCGTACGAAGAAGACTGCTCGAAGGGGAGCGACATGGCCACCAAGCCGCCCACAGGTGATCCCGTACAGGACGCACCGCAGGTAGCGCCCCCTCAGCACGCGGCCGCCGGCCTGCCCGCCATCGGGCACACCCTGCGGATCGCGCAGGAGCAGATGGGCCTGGCCCGTACCGCCCGCACCCTCCTCAAGGTCAACCAGAAGAACGGCTTCGACTGTCCGGGCTGCGCCTGGCCCGAGGGCGACAAGCGGCACACCGCCGAATTCTGCGAGAACGGCGCCAAGGCCGTCGCGGAGGAGGCCACCCTGCGCCGGGTCACCCCCGCGTTCTTCGCCGCGCACCCCCTGGCCGACCTCGCCGACCGCTCCGGCTACTGGCTGGGCCAGCAGGGCCGGATCACCCAGCCGATGCTCTTGGAGGCGGACGGCGACCGCTACGAGCCGGTCAGCTGGGAGCGGGCCTTCGAGATCATCGCGGAGGAGCTGCGCGCCCTGGACTCCCCCGACGAGGCCCTCTTCTACACCTCCGGCCGCACCAGCAACGAAGCCGCCTTCCTCTTCCAGCTGTTCGTCCGCGAGTTCGGCACCAACAACCTCCCCGACTGCTCGAACATGTGCCACGAGTCCTCGGGCTCCGCGCTGAACGAGACGATCGGCATCGGCAAGGGCAGCGTCTCCCTCGAAGACCTCCACCAGGCCGACCTGATCATCGTCGCCGGGCAGAACCCGGGCACCAACCACCCGCGCATGCTCTCCGCGCTGGAGAAGGCCAAGTCCGCCGGCGCGAAGATCATCTCGGTGAATCCGCTGCCCGAGGCCGGCATGGAGCGGTTCAAGAACCCGCAGACCCCCCTCGGCATGCTCAAGGGCACCGCCCTCAACGACCTCTTCCTCCAGATCCGCATCGGCGGCGACCAGGCCCTCTTCCGCCTCCTGAACAAGCTGGTCATCGAGGCGGGCGGCGCCACCGACGAGGAGTTCATCCGCGAACACACCCACGGCTACGAGGAGTTCGCGGCCGCCGCCCAGGACACCGACTGGGACGCGACCCTCACCGCCACCGGCCTGACCCGCGCCGACATCGAGCGCGCCCTCGCCATGATCCTGGCCTCGAAGCGCACCATCGTCTGCTGGGCCATGGGACTGACCCAGCACAAGCACTCCGTCGCCACCATCCGCGAGGTCGTCAACCTGCTGCTCCTGCGCGGCAACATCGGCCGCCCCGGCGCCGGCGTCTGCCCCGTCCGCGGCCACTCCAACGTCCAGGGCGACCGCACCATGGGGATCTTCGAGCGCCCCGCGCCCGCCTTCCTCGACGCCCTCGACAAGGAATTCGGCATCACCTCGCCCCGCGAGCACGGCTTCGACGTGGTCCGCTCCATCCAGGCCCTGCGCGACGGCGAGGCCAAGGTCCTCTTCGCCATGGGCGGCAACTTCGTCGGCGCCACCCCCGACACCGAGGTCACCGAGGCCGCCGTCCGCCGCGCCTCCCTGACCGTGCACGTCTCCACCAAACTCAACCGCTCGCACGCGGTCACCGGCAGGCGCGCCCTGATCCTGCCCACCCTCGGCCGCACCGACAAGGACGTCCAGGTCACGGCTCCCGGCAAGAAGGGCACGGCGCAGTTCGTGACCGTCGAGGACTCCATGGGCATGGTCCACTCCTCCCGCGGCAACCTCGCCCCCGCCTCCCCGCACCTGCTCTCCGAGCCCGCGATCGTGGCCCGCATGGCCCGCGCCGTCCTCGGCAAGGCCTCCGCGACCCCGTGGGAGGAGTTCGAGAAGAACTACGCGGCCATCCGCGACCGGATCTCCCGCGTCATCCCCGGCTTCGAGGACTTCAACGCCCGCGTCGCCCGCCCCGGCGGCTTCCAGCTCCCGCACGCCCCGCGCGACGAGCGCCGCTTCCCCACGAAGACCGGCAAGGCGAACTTCACCGCCGCCCCCGTCGAGTACCCGCACCTCCCGGCGGGGCGCCTGCTCCTGCAGACCCTGCGCAGCCACGACCAGTACAACACCACCATCTACGGCCTCGACGACCGCTACCGCGGGATCACCGGCGGCCGCCGCGTGGTCATGGTCAACCCCGAGGACGCCGCCGAGCTCGGGCTGGCCGACGGCTCGTACACCGACCTCGTCGGCGAGTGGCGCGACGGCGTGGAACGGCGCGCACCCGGCTTCCGCGTCGTGCACTACCCGACCGCCCGCGGCTGCGCCGCCGCCTACTACCCCGAGACCAACGTGCTGGTGCCCCTCGACGCCACGGCGGACACCAGCAATACCCCCGCGAGCAAGTCCGTCGTCGTGCGCTTCGAGCCGTCCTGATAGAACGACTCCAGGACAAGATGGTTAACGAACGTTGACGAACGGAGTCGGCCCATGGGCGAGCAGCAGCACGCGGTGAAGTTCCCGCAGGAGGTCCTCGACGAGTACACGGCCCTGGGCATCGACCTGCCCGCGCTGTTCTCGGCGGGCGACCTCGGCAAGCGGATGGACATCCGCATCCTCGAAGCCTCCGCCGAGCGCGTCGTCGCCACCATGCCCGTCGAGGGCAACACCCAGCCGTACGGACTCCTCCACGGCGGGGCCTCGGCCGTGCTCGCCGAGACCCTCGGCTCGGTCGGCGCGATGATGCACGGCGGCATCACCAAGGTCGCCGTCGGCGTCGACCTGAACTGCACCCACCACCGCGGCGCCCGCTCCGGCCTGGTCACCGGTGTCGCGACCCCCGTCCACCGGGGCCGCTCCACCGCCACCTACGAGGTGGTCATCACCGACGAGCAGGACCGCCGGGTCTGCACCGCCCGCCTGACCTGCCTGCTGCGCGACGTAGAAGCGGCCCCCGGGGTCTGACCCCGTCGAGGGCCGGCCACGGGCCCGGGGGGGGTCGGCCGCCCCGGAGACAGAAGAGGGGAACCCCCACCCCCCCCCCCCCCCCCCCCCCCCACCCCCCCCCCCCCCCCCCCCCCCCCCCCCCCCTTCTTTCCCCCCCTCCCCCTACCC
>NZ_JBHWMB010000059.1:21423-58719 GCF_042730015.1 Streptomyces sp. NPDC059957
CCGGAACGTGGTTTTGACGCGCAGGAGAGCTGTCCCCTGGGTTCCGCCCCCTACAGTGCCAGCCCAGGGCCCTCCTCCCTCCCCCATGGGGGGCAGGGGCCCGCCCCCTCGCCGCATCCGCGGGCCGCCACCGCACGGAATCCGCCAGTCCGCGCACGTTCCGCCACAGGCTGTTGTGTCACCGATCGTGACGGCTTACCGTCCCCCCATGGGGACCACGCCACGCACCGCGCTCCCGTACGCCGCCTCCGTCCTCGCCGTGCTGATCCTGCCCGGATGTTCCAACTCCGCCCCGCACGCCGCCCCGACCTCTTCCGCCGCCGCGCCCAGCCCCTCCTCACCTGCCCAGATCTGCACCGCCCTGGTTTCGTACTGGGCGAAAGAGACCCTCAAGGGCAGCAAGTGGTCGGGGCTGGACTGGGAGCAGAAGGGCCTGTCCAACGATCAGTACGCGATCCACGAGGAAGCCGTCGCCGCCGGCCGCGCCGAGGAGCGAACCCACGGGCGGGAAAAGGGACTTGAGCTGATCGACCGGCTCGTGGCGCAGCGCTGCACCGAGCAGGACGGCGCCACCCGCAGCTCCGAGAACTGGCGCCCTCCCCAGTGAGCCGGATGACCGGAATCGGGCATGCCATGTCCGGCTTCCGGTCACTTGTCGGCGCTTGGTCCCTTCGCAGGTCGAGAGGCCTTTGCGTCACCTCCGGAAGATCCGGCGACCGAAGTGGATCACGCCATTTCGCTACCCTGCGTCACGTCCATACCTTGCAGAATCAGGCCTTTACGTTCCTGAATGCCACCCGTTGGATTCTTTCGGCCACACGCTGCAACATTCGGCCCGTTTTGATCTATGACAGGACCATGAGGCCCTCAAGCCCCTTAGAGGAACGGGGATTTCTCAGCATGTGGTCAATCCCCGAGGTCGCTAAACGCCCGATCTGTCCGCACTCCCGCCGCACATTCTTGGCCTTGGCATAACAAGAGCGTCACATCCTCCTTTCCCGCCTCCCCGCATTCGCCACCTCGGGCCTAGAGTCACGGCCAGTCACCGCGCCGAAAGGTGCGACTCAGCACGGCCGTGGACCTCCCAGTGCGGCCCGGCGAACAATCGGCACCTCATCTGAGGCGGCCGCGCCAGGGAAAGGAAGAATCGTGCGACACCGTTCTTTGCTCGTCCTCACCACCGTCCTCACCACGGGTGCACTGACCCTCACCGCCTGCGGATCCCGCGACGAGGGCAAGCCCGCGGACAAGACCGACGGAGCCAAGACCGTCGTCGTCATCGGCGTCGACGCCCCGCTCACGGGCTCGCTCTCCGCGCTCGGCCAGGGCATCAAGAACTCTGTCGACCTCGCGGCCAAGACGGCCAACAAGAACAACGAGGTCCCGGGCATCGAGTTCAAGGTCGAGGCCCTCGACGACCAGGCGGTCCCCGCCTCCGGTCAGGCCAACGCCACCAAGCTCGTCGGCAAGAAGGAGGTCATCGGTGTCGTCGGCCCGCTGAACTCCGGCGTCGCCCAGCAGATGCAGGGCGTCTTCGCCTCCGCCAACCTGGCGCAGGTCTCGCCCGCCAACACCAACCCCTCGCTCAGCCAGGGCGACAACTGGGGCAAGGGCGAGTTCAAGCGCCCCTTCAAGACCTACTTCCGCACCGCCGCCACCGACGTGGTCCAGGGCAAGTTCGCCGCCCAGTACCTCTTCAAGGACGCCGGCAAGAAGAAGGTCTTCGTCGTCGACGACAAGCAGACCTACGGCGCCGGCCTGGCCGCGATCTTCTCCGACGAGTTCAAGAAGCTCGGCGGCGAGATCGCCGGCACCGACCACGTCACCGTGAAGGAGACCGACTTCTCCTCCACCGCCGACAAGGTCAAGTCCTCCGGCGCCGACTCCGTCTACTTCGGTGGCCAGTACCCCGAGGGCGGCCTGCTCGCCGACCAGATCAAGAAGGCCGGCGCCAGCATCCCGCTCATGGGCGGCGACGGCATCCAGGACCCCGCCTTCATCAGCGCCTCCGGTGAGGCCAACGAGGGCGACCTGTCCACCTCCATCGGCTACCCGGTCGAGAAGCTGGACACCGCCAAGAAGTTCATCGCCGACTACACGGCCGGCGGCTACAAGGACCCGTACGCGGCCTACGGCGGTTACTCCTACGACGCCGGCTGGTCCATCATCCAGGCCGTCAAGGCCGTCGCCGCCGCCAACGGTGGCAAGCTCCCGGCCGACGGTGGCCGCGCCGCCGTCGTCGATGCTCTCGGCAAGGTCTCCTTCGAGGGCGTGACCGGCAAGGTCGCCTTCGACCAGTACGGCGACACCACCAACAAGCAGCTCACGGTCTACAAGGTCGAGGGCGGCAAGTGGGTCGACGTCAAGAGCGACACGTTCAACCAGTAAGCCAGTAGTACCGGGCCCGGTCCGTCCGACCGGGCCCACCCTCCCCAAAGAACCAGCCGCGCGAGGGCGCAACAGCGCCCTCGCGCGGAGTCTTATCCGACACGCTCATCGGAGGCCCTGCGGTGCACGAACTGCCGCAACAGCTGGCCAACGGCCTGTCCCTCGGTGCTCTCTATGGCCTCATCGCCATCGGGTACACCATGGTGTACGGGATCGTCCAGCTCATCAACTTCGCCCACGGCGAGATATTCATGATCGGCGGGTTCGGTGCACTCACCGCGTACACCGCCCTCCCGACCGGCACATCCCTGCTGATCGCGATACCCGTCATGATCGTCGGAGGCGCACTCGCCTCCGTCGCCGTGGCCACCGCAGCCGAACGCTTCGCGTACCGTCCCCTGCGCAGCGCACCCCGGCTCGCCCCGCTCATCACCGCAATCGGCCTCTCGATCGCGCTCCAGCAGCTCGTCTGGCAGTTCTACCCGGACGCCAAGAAGGCAGTCAGCTTCCCCGAATTCAAGGGAGCCGCCTTCAAGATCACCGACAGCCTCGCCATCCAGCGCGCGGACCTCTTCGTCCTGATCCTGGCCCCCGCGTGCATGCTCGCCCTGGGCATCTTCGTCTCCAAGAGCCGCAGCGGCCGCGCCATGCAGGCCACCGCGCAGGACCCCGACACCGCGAAGCTGATGGGCATCAACACCGACCGCATCATCGTCATGGCCTTCGCCATCGGTGCCGCGTTCGCCGCCGTCGCAGCCGTCGCCTACGGCCTCGACAAGGGCCAGATCAACTTCGAGATGGGCTTCATCCTCGGACTGAAGGCCTTCACCGCAGCCGTCCTCGGCGGCATCGGCAACATCTACGGCGCCATGGTCGGCGGCGTGGTCCTCGGCCTCGCCGAAGCCCTCTCGATCGCATACATCGAAGAGATCCCCGGCATGCAGCAGCTCGGCGGTGGAGCCTGGTCCAACGTCTGGGCCTTCGTACTCCTCATCGTCGTCCTCCTCGTGCGGCCGCAAGGCCTGCTCGGTGAGCGCGTCGCGGATCGGGCGTGAGAACCATGACCACCAACACCACCCCGCAGACCGCCCCGGCCAAGCAGGGCCCCGCCCCCACCGCACTGCTCTACGCAGTCGTCGCCGGCAGCCTCATCACCCTCGTCAGCGCCTTCCTGGCCTGGACGTGGACCCCCGAATTCCCCGGTGACCTGACCTACTACGGCAGCCCCGCCAGCCTCCAGTACGTCACCCTCATCGGAGCAGTCCTCACCCTCGCCTTCGCGCTCTCCGCGCTCGGCGTCAAGGGCCTCCAGTGGCTGACCCCGGCCGGCTCCCACAAGGCCGTCCGGTTCCTGGCCCTCGGAAACTTCCTGGCCACGGGATTCACGGTCATCTCCATCGTCGTCGTCCTCGGCAAGATCGCCGACCTCGACCCCGGCGCCTACGTGGCCTTCGTCGGCTCGCTCATCGCGGCCCTCGCCGCGTTCAAGCTCCCCGACGACACCCACAAGGCGGCCCCCGCCAAGCCGCTGCCCTCCTGGGCCGAGATCCTCATCATCACCGGCGTCTTCGCCCTCGGCCTCTACGTCGTCACCTTCGGCATCGACACCGACGACAGCGAACCGCAGCTCTTCGTCGCCTACCTGATCACCCTCGGCTTCGCCGCCTTCGGCCTGCTCAAGTCGGGACTCCTGGACCGGTTCAGCACCATCACGGCGAAGAACCGGCAGGTCACCCTCATCGGGACCGCCGCCGCCGCGATCGCCTTCCCGTTCATCCAGCAGAGCGGCGACACCTACACGCTCATCGCGGTCAACATCCTGATCTTCGCGACCGTCGCCCTCGGCCTCAACGTCGTCGTCGGCCTCGCCGGCCTCCTCGACCTCGGCTACGTCGCCTTCCTCGGCGTCGGCGCCTACGCCGCCGCCCTGGTCTCCGGAAGCACCGCCTCCGCGTTCGGCATCCAACTGCCCTTCTGGGCAGCGGTCATCGTCGGCGCCCTCGCCTCGCTCATCTTCGGCGTGGTCATCGGCGCACCGACCCTCCGCCTGCGCGGCGACTACCTCGCCATCGTGACCCTCGGCTTCGGAGAAATCTTCCGCATCGCCATGGGCAACCTCGACGGCCAGTCCGGCCCCGACATCACCAACGGCCCCAACGGCATCCCCAACATCCCCCACCTCGAACTCTTCGGGTGGAACTTCGGGGAATCCCACGTGGTCGGCGGCATCACCCTCGGCGCCTACGCCAACTACTACTTCCTGATGCTGCTCGTGATGGCCCTGGTCATCGTGATCTTCGCCCGCGCCGGCAACAGCCGCATCGGCCGCGCCTGGGTCGCCATCCGCGAAGACGAGACCGCCGCCGAAGCCATGGGCATCAACGGCTTCAAGGTCAAGCTCATCGCCTTCGCCCTCGGCGCCACCCTCGCCGGCCTCGCCGGCACCGTCCAGGCACACGTCAACAGCACGGTCGTCCCCGAGAACTACGTCTTCGCCGGGCCCGTCCCGCCGAACTCCGCGTTCCTCCTCGCCGCCGTCATCCTCGGCGGCATGGGCACCATCCGCGGCCCCATCCTCGGTGCCGCACTCCTCTTCCTGATCCCGGCGAAGCTGGCCTTCCTCCAGGACTACCAGCTCCTCGCCTTCGGTATCGCCCTCATCCTGCTCATGCGCTTCCGCCCCGAAGGCCTCATCGCCAACAAGCGCGCGAAGCTCGAGTTCCACGACGACGAGACGACTGACCAGGCCCCCACGGACCTGGCCACCGCCAAGGCGGGGGCGTGAACACCATGACGAACACAGACACCACGGACACCACCACGAAGACCACGGTCCTCGAAGCCAGCGGCGTCACCATGCGCTTCGGCGGCCTCACCGCCGTCAAGGGCGTCGACCTCACGGTCAACGCCGGCGAGATCGTCGGCCTCATCGGCCCCAACGGCGCCGGCAAGACCACCTTCTTCAACTGCCTCACCGGGCTGTACGTCCCCACCGAGGGAACCGTCAGCTACAAGGGCACCGTCCTGCCGCCCACGCCCCACAAGGTCACCGCAGCAGGCGTCGCCCGCACCTTCCAGAACATCCGGCTCTTCCACAACATGACCGTGCTGGAGAACGTCCTCGTCGGACGCCACACCCGCACCAAGGAAGGCCTCTGGTCCGCCCTCCTGCGCGGCCCCGGCTTCAAGAAGGCCGAAGCCGCCAGCGAAGCGCGCGCCATGGAACTCCTGGAGTTCATCGGCCTGAAGCACAAGGCCGGACACGTCGCCAAGAACCTCCCCTACGGCGAACAGCGCAAGCTCGAAATCGCCCGCGCGCTGGCCAGCGACCCCGGCCTCATCCTCCTGGACGAGCCCACCGCCGGCATGAACCCGCAGGAAACCCGCGCCGCCGAAGAACTCATCTTCGCGATCCGCGACATGGGCATCGCCGTCCTCGTCATCGAGCACGACATGCGCTTCATCTTCAACCTCTGCGACCGCGTCGCCTGCCTCGTCCAGGGCGAAAAGCTCATCGAGGGCACGGCCTCCGAGGTCCAGGGCGACGAGCGCGTCATCGCCGCCTACCTCGGCGAGCCCTTCGAAGGCGCCCCGGGCGCGGAGGAGGTGGCCGAAGTCGAGGCCGCCGAAGCCGCCGCCCCGGACGCGGACGCGGACGCCGACGCGGACAGCACCACCAGCGCCACCAGCACGGACACGGAAGGAGAGGCCAAGTGACCGCACTGCTCAAGGTCGAAGACCTCAAGGTCGCATACGGCAAGATCGAAGCCGTCAAGGGCATCTCCTTCGAAGTCAACGAAGGCGAAATCGTCTGCCTCGTCGGCACCAACGGCGCCGGCAAGACGACCACCCTGCGCACCCTCTCCGGGCTCCTCAAGCCCACCGCGGGCAACATCACCTTCGACGGCAAGCCCCTGGCCGGCGTACCCGCCCACAAGATCGTCTCCATGAAGCTGGCGCACTCCCCCGAGGGCCGCCACATCTTCCCCCGGCTGACGATCACCGAGAACCTCCAGCTCGGCGCCTTCCTCCGCACGGACAAAGAAGGCATCGAGAAGGACATCCAGCGCGCCTACGACCTCTTCCCCATCCTGGGAGAGCGCCGCAAGCAGGCCGCCGGCACCCTCTCGGGCGGCGAGCAGCAGATGCTCGCCATGGGCCGCGCCCTCATGTGCCAGCCCAAGCTGCTCATGCTGGACGAGCCCTCCATGGGCCTCTCCCCGCTGATGATGCAGAAGATCATGGCCACGATCGCCGAACTCAAGGCGACCGGCACCACGATCCTCCTGGTCGAGCAGAACGCCCAGGCCGCCCTCTCGCTGGCCGACACGGCCCACGTGATGGAGATCGGCAAGATCGTCCTGTCCGGCACCGGCCAGGAACTCCTGCACAACGAGGACGTCCGCAAGGCGTACCTCGGCGAGGACTGAGCCCGACCCCGCCTACGAGTGAGGCCCCCTCCGGATCCTGGATCCGGAGGGGGCCTCGTTCGTTCTCGGCGACGCCCTACTCGCCCTTGCCAGCGGCGGCCTTCTTCTCCTCGGCGTCCTCGATGACGGCCTCGGCGACCTGCTGCATGGACATCCGGCGGTCCATGGAGGTCTTCTGGATCCACCGGAAGGCGGCCGGCTCGGAGAGCCCGTACTGCGTCTGCAGGATGCTCTTGGCGCGGTCCACGAGCTTGCGCGTCTCCAGGCGGAGGGAAAGGTCGGCGACCTCCTTCTCCAGCGCACGGAGCTCGGCGAAGCGCGACACGGCCATCTCGATGGCCGGGACGACGTCGCTCTTGCTGAAGGGCTTCACGAGGTACGCCATGGCACCGGCGTCACGGGCGCGCTCCACCAGATCCCGCTGCGAGAACGCGGTGAGCATCAGCACGGGGGCGATGGACTCCTCCGCGATCTTCTCGGCGGCGGAGATCCCGTCCAGAACGGGCATCTTCACATCAAGGATGACCAGGTCGGGACGGTGCTCCCGGGCCAGCTCGACGGCGGTCTGCCCGTCTCCGGCCTCACCGACGACGGCGTAGCCCTCCTCTTCGAGCATCTCCTTGAGGTCGAGACGGATGAGCGCCTCGTCCTCGGCGATGACGACGCGCGTCGTCAGCGGCGGAACGTGCGACTGGTCGGCGTCGGGCGTGGGCGTCGACTCGTGCTCGGCGGTCACGGGGGCTCCTTGGTGCAAGGCGATTCAGCTCCCCCGAGCCTACCTAGCTCCTGTATGTTTGTGACACGGAGGGTCTTAGGTATCCTTCGTTTCGAAGGGGCCCCGGTAGCCCAGCGGTAGAGGCAATGGATTCAAAACCCATTCAGCGTCGGTTCGAATCCGACTCGGGGTACTTCTCCTTCATTTCCAAGGTCGCCAAGCGATTTTAGGATCTTCACTCGTCGCAGTGAACGCAGCTTCGAATTGCGACCAACTGGACGAATAGCTGCGAAGCTCTCAAGCGTGGAGCACAATCCTTCGATACGCGAAGAAGCCGTCCTGCTGATGCGCCGGGGCGTGACCAATCGAGTGGTCGCCGAACACCTGGGCATACCGCGCGGCACCATCGGCTGGTGGCGGTCCGAGGACCGAAGACACCGCGGCGAGGCGTACGTCCGCCCGACCGACTGCCCGAGATGCACCGGCCGCGAAGTCGACCAGGCCGCGTACGCCTACCTCCTGGGGCTTTACCTCGGCGACGGCCACATCATCTCCAAGTACAAACAGCACCACCTGTCCGTCTATTGCGACGCCTCCTGGCCCGGCCTCATCGACGCCGCCGAAGCAGCGATGCACCTGGTTATGTCCTTGCCCAAGGTGGGCCGGGTCCACCGGCAGGGTTGTGTGGAGGTCAAGTCCTATACCCGCCACTGGACGTGCCTGTTCCCGCAGCACGGGCCCGGCAAGAAGCATGAGCGGCGCATCGTCCTCGAGGACTGGCAGCAGGCCATCGTCGACGCCCACCCGTGGGAGTTCATCCGGGGGCTGATCCACTCCGACGGGTGTCGGGTCACCAACTGGACCGTCCGCAACGGCAAGCGCTACGAGTACCCCCGGTACTTCTTCACCAACAAGTCCGACGACATCCGGAACCTCTGTACGGACACCCTCGCCAAGGTCGGCGTCCAGTGGACGATCCTGGCCCGCGGCAGCGACCCCTTCAACGTATCCATCGCGAGGAAGGCGTCCGTCGCGCTCATGGACGCCCACATCGGGCCGAAGTACTAGCCCGGCAGGTCGCCACTACCGCCCAGGTTCGCGACCATCCGCCGCAGGCCGTCGATGGTCGCCGCGTACGCCGCGTCGTCCACACCCTCCCGCATCCGCGCGTGCACCTTCGCGTTGCGGTCGTGCGCCCGCACCCGGCCGGCCTCGCCCTGCTCCGTGAGGGTCAGCACGCCGTCAGCCTCCGTGAGCCAGCCTCGGGCCGCCAGGTCGTCGTAGAGGGCGTCGAAGTCGGTGTGCTGGTCGTCGTACGGAGTGAGCTTCTCGGTGAGGGCCGCACGCTTCCAGTGGGCCGGGGAGGCGGCCACGTGGTTGAGGGTCCACCAGTGGGGCTGGGTGAGGTTCTCTTCGGCGAGCGCGGCCCGGAGGCCGCCTATGGCGAGGCCGGCGGCCTCGCGGGCCCAGTAGCCGATGGGCTGGGCCGCGAGCTGGTCCTGTGTGTATTCCTTGATCGTCATACCGGCAAGCTACGACCTCAACCCCGCTTGAGGTCAAGGCGTCGCGGCGTGTCGGCCACCGATGTCCCGCACACCCGCGTGGAGTTGAAGCAAGGACTCCCTCAGCCGCGGCCCGCGAGCCCGCGCAGGACCGTCGCCACGTGGGCCTCGGCGTCGGCGGGGTCCAGAGGGGCGTGGGCGATGAGGAGTCGGTACCAGAACGGGCCGAAGACCAGGTCGACCGCGTGGTCGAGGTCCGCGCCCGCGGGGAGCTCCTCGCGGGTGACCGCCCGCGTCAAGAGAGTGGCGACGACCTCGCGGCGGGTGGCGACCCAGGCGCGGAAGGGTTCGGCGAAGGCGGGGTCGAGCTGGGCTTCGGCCATGAGGCCGGTGAGGGCTTTGGCGCGGACGGGGTCGCGGCCGACGCGGTAGAGGTCGGCGACGAAGGCGGTGAGGTCGCCGGTGAGGGTGCCGGTGTCCGGTTCGGGGACACGGGCGGCGGTTTCATGGGCGTAGGCGTCCATGACGAGGGCGGGCTTGGACTTCCACCAGCGGTAGACGGTGCTCTTGGCGACGTTGGCGCGCTTGGCGACGCCTTCGATGGTGAGGGCGCCGTAGCCGTTTTCGACGAGGAGCGCGGCGGTGGCTTCGAGGACGGAGTGGTGGGCGTCTTCGTTGCGGAGGCGGCCGCCGGTGCGGGGCGGGGTGCTCGAAGAGTTGCTCGAAGGAGTGATTGACACGGCTTCACGATAGCCCTAGCGTTTTATCGAAACGCGGCGTAGCGTTTCGATTGAAGGATCGACCTAGGGTTATGAGGGGCGGAGCCATGGGCAGGATCGTGATCGCGCACGGGTACGGGATGAGTGCCGGGGAGCACTGGTATGCGGCGACGGGTGAGGAGTTCGCCGCGGAGGGGCACGAGGTGCGGATCCCGAACTTCCCCGAGCCCTTCGCCCCGGAGGCCGATGTGTGGCTGAAGGAGCTGGAGGCGGCGGCGGAGGGTGCGCCGGCCGGTGAGACCGTGCTGGTGGGTCACAGTCTGGGCGGGGTGAATGTGCTGCGGCTGTTGCAGGCGCACGACACGGAGACCGAGGGGGCGTTCGCGGGGGTGGTGTTCGTGGCGTCGATGTCCGGCGAGGTGGGGTACGACGCGTTGGCGCCGTTCTTCTTGCCGGAGTTCGACTGGCAGCGGATCCGGAAGGCTGCGCGGGAGTTCCGTGTGCTGCACGCGGCGGATGACCCGGTGACCGGGGAGGCGACGGGTGAGCACGTGTTGCGGTTCGTGCGGGAGCTGGGCGCCGAGGCGCGGGTGACCGCGTCGGGCGGGCACTTCCCGAGTACGGGTGAGAGCCGGTTGGTGTTGCCCGACGCGGTGCGTCTTATACGTGAGGTGCTGTAGCCGCTTGCGGGCGGTTTCAGCGGACTGCGTCGCCGATGTGGTGGATGCGGACGAGGTTGGTGGATCCGCTGACGCCGGGGGGTGAGCCGGCGGTGATGACGACGACGTCGCCGGGTACGCAGCGTCCGATGCGCAGGAGCTCTTCTTCGACCTGGGCGACCATGGCGTCGGTGGAGTCGACGTGGGGGCCGAGGAAGGTTTCGACGCCCCAGGTGAGGTTGAGCTGGGAGCGGGTGGCGGGGTCGGGGGTGAAGGCGAGGAGGGGGATGGGTGAGCGGTAGCGGGAGAGCCGGCGGACGGTGTCTCCGCTCTGGGTGAAGGCGACGAGGAATTTCGCGCCGAGGAAGTCGCCCATTTCGGCGGCGGCGCGGGCGACTGCTCCGCCTTGGGTGCGGGGCTTGTTGCGCTCGGTGAGCGGGGGGAGGCCCTTGGCGAGGATGTCTTCTTCGGCGGCTTCGACGATGCGTGCCATGGTGCGGACGGTTTCGATGGCGTATTTGCCGACGCTGGTTTCGCCGGAGAGCATGACGGCGTCGGTGCCGTCGATGACGGCGTTGGCGACGTCGGAGGCTTCGGCGCGGGTGGGCCGGGAGTTGTCGATCATCGAGTCGAGCATTTGGGTGGCGACGATGACGGGTTTGGCGTTGCGCTTGGCGAGTTTGACGGCGCGCTTCTGGACGATGGGGACCTGTTCCAGGGGCATTTCGACGCCGAGGTCTCCGCGGGCGACCATGATGCCGTCGAAGGCGGCGACGATGTCGTCGATGTTTTCGACTGCCTGGGGCTTTTCGACCTTGGCGATGACGGGGAGGCGTCGGCCTTCTTCGTCCATGATGCGGTGGACGTCTTCGATGTCGCTTCCGCTGCGGACGAAGGAGAGGGCGATGATGTCGGCGCCGATGCGCAGGGCCCAGCGGAGGTCTTCGATGTCTTTTTCGGAGAGGGCGGGTACGGAGACTGCGACGCCGGGGAGGTTGAGTCCCTTGTTGTCGGAGACCATGCCGCCTTCGATGACGCGGGTGTGTACGCGGGGGCCGTCGACGGCGGTGACTTCGAGGGTGACGCGGCCGTCGTCGACGAGGATGCGTTCGCCGGTGGTGACGTCGGCGGCGAGGCCCTTGTAGGTGGTGCCGCAGGTGTGGCGGTCGCCTTCGTGGTCTTCGACGGTGATGGTGAATTCGTCGCCGCGTTCAAGGAGTACGGGGCCTTCGCGGAAGCGGCCCAGGCGGATCTTCGGGCCTTGAAGGTCCGCGAGGATGCCGACGCTGCGGCCGGTTTCGTCGGCAGCCTTGCGGACGCGCTGGTAGCGGTCCTCGTGTTCGGCGTAGGTGCCGTGGCTGAGGTTGAAGCGGGCGATGTCCATTCCGGCTTCGACCAGGGCTTTGATCTGGTCGTATGAGTCGGTGGCGGGGCCCAGGGTACATACGATTTTCGCTCGGCGCATGGAGCGAGCGTATGCCCCTACCAGGGAGTAGGAAATTGGTTCCGGGTGTCCACTCAACAACCTTTGAGCAAAAGCTTGTTGACAATTGTTGAATGTGCATGGGGGTGCTCTGATGAGCACCCCCGGGGCGCCGATTGTTCGGTTTTTCAGAGGCGGGGAGGGGTCATCGTGAAGCGTGCGTTCACTTGTGCGTAGACGGTCTGGCGCTGGGGTTCGAGGTCGAGCGCGGGGGCGCCTGCGTCTTCGGCGGCGCTGAAGGCCATGGTGCGCATTCCGGCGCCGGCTGCCGGGAAGGGGGTGGGGGCGTTCTCGGCTCCGAGGTCGGCGAGTTCGACGAGGGCGGCGAGTTCGGCTCCGAGGGCGGCGGCGTATTCGCGGGCGCGCTGGACGGCTTCGAGTACGGCTTGGCGGCGGGCTTCGCCGTGGGCGGGTGAGGTGGGGCGCAGGGCCCACCAGGGTCCGTCGACCTGGGTGAGTTCGAGGTCGGCGAGGCGGGTGGTGAGTTCGCCGAGGGTGGTGAAGTCGTTGAGTTCGGCGGTGAGGTGGACGCGTCCGTGGTAGGCGCGGATGCGTTCGCCGCGGCCGTGGCGGGTGAGTTCGGGGGTGATGGAGAAGGCGCCGGTTTCGAGTTTTTCGACGGGGTCGCCGTAGCTTTTGACGAGGTCGAGGACGGCGTTGTTGCGGCGGGTGAGGTCTTCGAGGGCGGTGCGCCGGTCGGTGCCGCGGGCGCTGACGGTGATGCCGATGCGGGCGATCTCGGGGTCGACTTCGAGGGTGGCTTCGCCGCGGACTGCGACGCGGGGGACTTCGGGGGTTCCGTAGGGCTGGTGCGATGCGTCCTGGGTCATGGATTCACTGTCGCACTGCTGCTCGTACGGGGGTGGTCATCGGATCGAAACCTGGTGGGGGTGTTGCGGCTTGTTACTGCTGGGTCAGAATCTACGCGCGTTGCCTATCTGTACACACGCACCTCACAAGGGGAGATGGCATGGCGTTCGACCGTAGGACATTTCTGGGCACTTCGGCTGCTACGGGTGCGGCTGTGGCGTTTGCGGGGGCCACGAGCTCCCCGGCCGCCGCGGCTGACTCGGTGGCCGGCGGTGCTTCGGCCGCGGGGGCGAAGACGTACGCGTTCACGGTGATGGGGACGACGGACCTGCACGGGAACGTCTTCAACTGGGATTACTTCACGGACAGGGAGTTCGACGACAAGGCGCACAACGACGTCGGTCTGGCGAAGATCTCCACGCTGGTGAACCAGGTGCGGGCGGAGAAGGGGCGGCGCAACACGCTGCTGATCGATGCCGGGGACACGATTCAGGGGACGCAGCTTTCGTACTACTACGCGAAGGTTGATCCGATCACGGCGCGGCGTGGTCCGGTTCATCCGATGGCGCAGGCGATGAACGCGATCGGATATGACGCGGCGGCGCTGGGGAACCACGAGTTCAATTACGGCATTCCGGTGCTGCGGAAGTTCGAGGAGCAGTGCGAGTTCCCGTTGCTGGGGGCGAACGCGCTGGATGCGAAGACGCTGCGGCCGGCGTTCCCGCCGTACAGCATGCACCGGCTGCGGACTCCGCACGGGCGGGACGTGAAGGTGGCGGTGCTGGGTCTGACGAATCCGGGGATCGCTATCTGGGACAAGGCGAACGTGCAGGGGAAGATGACGTTCCCGGGTCTTGAGGAGCAGGCCGCGAAGTACGTGCCGCGGCTGCGGTCGCTGGGCGCGGATGTGGTGATCGTGTCGGCGCATTCGGGTTCGAGTGGTACGTCGAGTTACGGGGATCAGCTGCCGCACATCGAGAACGCGGCGGGCCTGGTGGCGGAGCAGGTGCCGGGGATCGACGCGATCCTGGTGGGGCACGCGCATACGGAGATCCCGGAGTACCGGGTGAAGAACAAGGCGACGGGCAAGGACGTGGTGTTGTCCGAGCCGCTGAAGTGGGGGCAGCGGCTGACGCTGTTCGACTTCGAGCTGACGTGGGCGAAGGGCTGCTGGTCGGTGTCGAAGGTGTCGGCCCGGGTGCTGAATTCGAATACGGCGGTGGAGGACCCGGAGATCGTGGGCCTGCTGTCGGACGAGCACCGCAAGGTCGTGGCGTATGTGAACCAGGTGATCGGTACGTCGACGCAGGCGATGTCCTCGGTGGACGGTCCGGTCAAGGACGTGGCGATCATCGATCTGATCAATCACGTGCAGGCGGAGACGGTGAAGGGGGCGCTGGCGGGTACGGAGTGGGCTGCTCTGCCGGTGCTGTCGCAGGCTTCGTGCTTCTCGCGGACGGCGGCGATTCCGGCCGGGCAGGTGACGATCCGGGATGCGGCGGGTCTGTATCCGTTCGAGAACACGCTGGAGGCGCGGCTGCTGACGGGTGCGCAGGTCAGGGAGTACCTGGAGTATTCGGCGAAGTACTTCGTGCGGACTGCTCCGGGGGATGTGGTGGATCCGGCGAAGCTGACGAATGCGGAGGGCACGCCGGACTACAACTACGACGCCGTGTACGGGTTGACGTACGACGTCGACATCTCCGAGCCGGTGGGTTCGCGGATCTCGGGTCTGTCCTTCCAGGGGAAGCCGGTGGATCCGGCGGCGCAGTTCGTGCTGGCGGTGAACAACTACCGGGCTTCGGGGGGCGGGAACTTCCCGCACGTGCCGCAGTCCAGGCAGTTGTGGGCGAACTCGGATGAGATACGCAACACGATCATCCAGTGGGTGAAGGCGAAGGGGACGGTGGACCCGGCGCAGTTCGCGTCCGTGGACTGGCGGCTGACCCGAGCCGGGGCACCGGTCTTCTAGGCGGTGGTCTTCCGAGCGGTGGTCTTCTAAACGTTTCTCCTTACGGGTGCTCGACCAGTGGGAGCAGTTCGCCGGCGGGTTGGGGCCTGGTGTGCTCCCGCTGTTCGAGGCCGAAGGTGGTGAAGGCCGTTCGGGTGGGCTGGGGGTAGGGCTCTTTGCCCGTCAGGGTGTTCAGGATGGCGGCGCTGCGCCAGGCGGCGAGGCCGAGGTCGGGGGCTCCGACGCCGTGGGTGTGGCGTTCGCCGTTCTGGACGAAGACGCTGCCGGTGACGGCCGGGTCGGTGATCATCCGGTAGCGGTCGTCGATGCGGGGGCGGCCGGAGGAGTCCTTGCGCAGGTAGGGGTCGAGTCCGGCGAGGAGGCGGGCGAGGGGGCGTTCGCGGTAGCCGGTGGCGAGGACGACGGCGTCGGTGGTGAGGCGGGAGCGGGTGCCCTGGTCCACGTGTTCGAGGTGGAGTTCGACCTTGGTGGTGGCGACGCGGCCGGCGGTGCGGACGCTGACTCCGGGGGTGAGGACGGCGTCGGGCCAGCCTCCGTCGAGGGTGCGGCGGTAGAGCTCCTCGTGGATGGCGGCGATGGTGGCGGCGTCGATGCCCTTGTGGAGTTGCCATTGGGCGGGGACGAGGCGGTCGCGGACCGGTTCGGGGAGTGAGTGGAAGTAGCGGGTGTAGTCGGGGGTGAAGTGTTCCAGGCCGAGCTTGGAGTACTCCATGGGGGCGAAGGAGGGGGTGCGGGCGAGCCAGGTGAGGCGTTCGCGGCCGGCGGGGCGGGAGCGGAGCAGGTCGAGGAAGACCTCGGCTCCGGACTGGCCCGATCCGATGACGGTGACGTGGTCGGCGCCGAGGATGCGCTGCCGGTTGTCGAGGTACTCGGAGGAGTGGATCACCGGGACGGTGGGGGCCTCGGCGAGGGGGCGCAGCGGTTCGGGGACGTAGGGGGCGGTCCCGATGCCGAGGGCGAGGTTGCGGGTGTAGGTGCGGCCGAGGGCTTCGACTTCTCCGCCGGCGTCGACTTGGGTGAAGTCGACTTCGAAGAGGTCGCGTTCGGGGTTCCAGCGGACGGCGTCGACCTGGTGGCCGAAGTGGAGTCCGGGCAGGCGGCCGGCGACCCAGCGGCAGTAGGCGTCGTATTCGGCGCGCTGGATGTGGAAGCTCTCGGCGAAGTAGAAGGGGAAGAGGCGTTCCTTGTGCTTGAGGTAGCTGAGGAATGACCAGGGGCTGGTGGGGTCGGCGAGGGTGACGAGGTCGGCGAGGAAGGGGACTTGGAGGGTGGCTCCGTCGATGAGGAGTCCGGGGTGCCAGCGGAAGTCGCGGCGCTGGTCGTAGAAGGCGGTGGCGAGTTCTGCGGCGCCTTGTTGGGGCAGGCCGTGGGCGAGGGCCGCGAGGGAGAGGTTGAAGGGGCCGATGCCGATTCCGACGAGGTCGTGGGGTGCATCAGGCTGGGCGGTCATCGGTGGGTGCTGCCTTCCAGGAGGTTCACGAGGGCGTCCAGGTCCCCCGCCGTGGTGTGGGGGTTGAGCAGGGTGGCCTTGAGCCACAGGCGGCCGTCGGCGGTGGCCCGGCCCAGTACGGCGGTGCCGCCCTGGAGGAGGGTGCGGCGCAGGGTGGCCAGTGCGGTGTCGTCGGCGTGGGTGGGCCGGAACAGGACGGTGCTGATGGTGGGCGCCGCGTGGAGTTCGAAGGCGGGGTGTGCTTCGAGGAGTCGGGCGAGCTGGTCCGCGCGGGCGCAGGTGCGGTCGATGAGGTGGGTGAGTCCGTCTCGGCCGAGGGAGCGCAGGGTGGCGGCGATCTTGAGGGCGTCTGCGCGGCGGGTGGTGCGCAGGGAGCGGCCGAGGAGGTCGGGCAGGCCGGCTTGGGTGTCGTCGGTGGCGTTGAGGTAGTCGGCCTGGTGGGCGAGGGGGGCGAGCAGGGTGGTGTCGGGGACGGTGAGGAGTCCGGCGGCGATGGGTTGCCAGCCGAGTTTGTGCAGGTCGATGGTGATCGACCTGGCGCGGTGCAGGCCGGCGAGTTTGGGGCGGTGGCGGGGGCTGAGCTGGAGGAGGCCGCCGTAGGAGGCGTCGATGTGGAGGTCGGCGCCGTGCTGGTCACAGAGGTCGGCGAGGGCGTCGAGGGGGTCGATGAGTCCGGCGTCGGTGGTGCCGGCGGTGGCGGTGACGAGGACGGGCCCGCTGCTGGTGGCGAGGGCCTCGGCGAGGGTGGCGGGGGTGAGGGTTCCGGTGGGGGTGGGGAGGCTGCGGGCGGGGGGCAGGCCGAGGAGCCAGGCGGCGCGCGGGATGGAGTGGTGGGCGTTGGCGCCGTGCAGGACGGTGAGGTGGGGGCCGTGGCGCTCGCGGGCGAGGAGGAGTGCGAGCTGGTTGGCTTCGGTGCCGCCGGTGGTGAGGACGGCATCGGGGTGGGGGGTGTCGTGGAACTCCGCGGCGAGCGTGCGGGTGAGGAGGGCTTCGAGGGTTGAGGCGGCGGGGGCCTGGTCCCAGGAGTCCAGGGAGGCGTTGAGGGCGCTGGCGGCGAGGTCGGCGGCGGCTGCGACGGCGAGGGGTGGGCAGTGCAGGTGGGCTGCGCACAGGGGGTCGGCGGGGTCGGCCGCGCCGGCGGTGAGGGTGTGGACGAGGGTCCGTAGCGCTTCGTGGTCGCCGTGCCCGTGGTCGGGGAGTACTTCGCCCAGTGCGGCGGTGACGCGGGCGGTGACGGCCTCGGGTCCGCCGGCGGGGAGGGGGCCGCCGCGGGCGCGGGCTCCGGTGCGCAGGGCGTCGAGGACGGTGGCGAGGAGTGGTTGCAGGGCGTCGGGGCCGTGGGGTCCGCCGGCGAGCGGGGCGTTGCCGCGTCTGCCTGTGCCGGGGGGCGCTGTCATGCGGTTGTCCTCACGGGAACGGTTCGGCGGCGGGTGGTGCCGCTCGCTGGGTCGGGGACCCGGGGGGTACAACGATCCGACCCGAATGGGGTAACCGCCCGGGTTTATGAGTGGTTGATTTCAAGCCGTGGGGGGCTGGTAACCCTGGTGCCGGTGATGCGGCTTGGGGTGGATGGGGCTGTCCACATCGGTGTCGGCCCCCGTCGGGGGTGTGTGTCCGTCGGCGTGCGGGCCGTTGGCCGAAGGCACGGGCGGGGCTTCTGCGCTGCGCGGGCGGCACCGTGGCGGTCTGAGTACGGGGACCGGCGGGGCGGGTGCCGGCAGGGCAGCGGGATGGCAGCGCGGGTGCCCGCGGGGCAGCGGGGCAGCGGGGGGGCGCGTACAGGGGGCTGGCGGCCCGGAGGGGTGTGTCTGGGGCGAGCCGTCCCGGCGAGGGCCCCGCACCCGGTGGGGCCGGGTACGGGGCAGGCACGGTGCATGGTGAAGTCCGGGGGCGCGGCCAGGATCGCCTTCGGGATCCCGACCAGGACTCCACCGAGCGCCTGACAGGGGCCCGGCCAGGGGCACCCTCGGGGCCTTGGCCGCGTGCAGCCCGGGGCTCAGCCCTGAGGCCAGCCCAGGGCTCAGCCCAGGAAGCGGCTCGGAGGCCGACCCGGAGGACAGCCCGGGGGGGGGCGGGCCAGGTCTCGGCACAGGACTCAGGACGGGGGCGGCCCGAAACTCGCCCCTGGGGCTCAGCCCAAGAAGCGGCTCGCAGGCCAGCCCGGGGGTCGGCACGGAGCTCGGGACGGGGAGCGGCCCAGAACTCGCTCCCAGGGCTCAGCCCAGGAAGCGGCTCGGAGGCCAGTCCGAGGGGCCGGCCTCGGCACGGAGCTCGGCCCCGGGCTCGGCCCTGAGGTCGGCCCATGACTCGGCACAGGACTCGGGACGACGGGGAGCACTCGCCCCTGGGGCTCAGCCCAAGAAGCGGCTCGCAGGCCAGCCCGGGGGGCGGCACGGAGCTCGGCCCGGAGGTCGACACGGAGGTCGGCCCTGAGGTCGGCACGGGACTCGGGACGGGGAGCGGCCCCGAACTCGCCCCCAGGGCTCAGCCCAGGAAGCGGCTCGGAGGCCAGCCCGGAGCTCGGCCCGGGGGGCCGCACCGGGCCCGGCCCAGCACCCGCCCCCGGGGCGCGGCCCGGAGTCGGCCCAGGTGTCGCCCTGGGGCACGGCCCGCGGCTCGGCTTGGGACGCGGCCAGGAGGTCGGCCCGGGGCTCGGCCCGGGGATCGGCCAGGGGGTTGGCATGGGGGTTGGCATGGAGCTCGGCCCGGGGGGCCGCACCGGGCCCGGCCCAGCACCCGCCCCCGGGCCGCGGCCCGGAGTCGGCCCAGGTGTCGCCCTGGGGCGCGGCCCGCGGCTCGGCTTGGGACGCGGCCAGGAGGTCGGCCCAGGACTTTCATTCGGGACTCGGCCCGGGGCTCGGCCCGGGGCTCGGCCTGGGGGTTGGCCCGGGACTCGGCCCGGGGCTCGGCCCGGGGCTCGGCCCGGGACTTGGCCCGGGGGTTGGCCCGGGGCTCGGCCCGGGACTTGGCCCGGGGGTTGGCCCGGGGCTCGGCCCGGGACTTGGCCCGGGGGTTGGCCCGGGGCTCGGCCCGGGGGTTGGCCCGGGGGTTGGCCTGGGGGTTGGCGTGGGGCTCGGCCCAGGGGGTTAGGGGTGGGTGCGTAGGGCTCGGGTGAGGTCGTCGAGGTGGTCTGTGAGTTTGCGGTGGAGGAGGGGGGTGATGTCGGGGGCCGTGAGGGCGGTGTGGCCGGCCTGGAGGTTGGCTTCGGTGATCTCGTGGCCGGGGAGGGCCCAGCGGCCTGCCGCGTCGGCGATGGCGGGGCCGCGGCGGGCTGCGAGGGTGACGGTCTCGGAGTAGGCGCGGGGGACGTAGTCGCGGAGCAGGTCGGCCTGTTCGGGCTGCCAGAAGCCTTGGGCGGTGGCGGTGAAGAGGTAGTTGGAGAGGGAGTCGTCGTGGAAGAGGCGCTCCCAGGCTGCGGCCTTGGCCTCTGCCGTCGGGAGGGCGGCCCGGCAGCGGGCGGCGCCTTCGCGGCCGGTGCCGCTGGGGTCGGCGGCGAGGGCTTCGTCGATGTCGGCTTCGCCGGCGGCGCCGAGGACGGACAGGCGGGCGAGGATGCGCCAGCGCAGTTCGGGGTCGAGTTCGGGGCCGCCGGGGACGGTGCCTTCGGCGAGCCAGCCGGCGATGGTGTCGGGCTGGGTGGCGCTGTCGACGAGGGTGCGGACGGCGACGAGCCGCAGGCCGGGGTCGGAGCCGTCCTCGGTGCGCCGCAGCAGGTCGCGGGCGATGGTGGTGAGGGTGGTGAGGGCGTCGCCGCGGCGGTCGGGGGTGACGTAGCGGTCGGCGATCTGGGCGCGGGTGAAGCCGAGGACGCCCTGGACGATCGCGAGGTCGGTTTCGTCGGGGATGTGGGCTTCGGCGGTGGCCAGGTAGTCGGCGGCGCCCAGTTCGCCGTCGCGGACCATGTCCCGCAGGGAGTTCCAGACGACGGCGCGGGTGAGCGGGTCGGGGATGCGGGAGATGCCGCGCAGGGCGGTTTCCAGTGAGGTCTCGTCGAGGCGGACCTTGGCGTAGGTGAGGTCGCCGTCGTTGAGGACGAGGAGGTCGGGGCGCGGGCCGCTCACGGAGAGGACCTCGTCGGAGGGGACGTCGAGGGCGAGGACCTCGCGCGGTTCGATGATGCCGTCGGGGGCGCGGTCGTAGAGGCCGGCGGCGATGTGGTGGGGGCGGTTGCCGGTGCGGTCGACGGTGAGGGTCCAGCCTCCGTGGCTCTCTTCGAGCCGGGGGGTCAGGGTGTCGACGCCGGTGGTGCGCAGCCAGGTCGCGGCCCAGGTGTGGACGTCGCGGTCGGTGTGGGCGGCGAGGGAGTCCACGAAGTCGGCGAGGGAGGCGTTGGCGAACTTGTGGCGGGCGAAGTGGGTGTTGATGCCGGCCAGGAAGTCCTTCTCGCCGAGCCAGGCGACGAGTTGGCGCAGGGCGGAGGCGCCCTTGGCGTAGGAGATGCCGTCGAAGTTGAGGAGGGCGGAGGCGGTGTCGGGGACGGAGGCGGCGTCCGGGGCAACGGGGTGGGTGGAGGGGCGCTGGTCGGCGTCGTAGCCCCAGGGTTTGCGTTCCATGCCGAATCCGGTCCAGGTCTCGGTGAAGCGGGTGGCTTCGATGAGGGTCTGGTAGCCCATGAACTCGGCGAAGGACTCGTTCAGCCAGATGTCGTCCCACCAGCTGAGGGTGACGAGGTCGCCGAACCACATGTGGGCCATCTCGTGCGCGATGGTCACGGCGCGGCGCTGGCGTTCGGCGTCGGTGACGGCGGAGCGGAAGACGTAGTCGTCGCGGAAGGTGACGAGTCCCGGGTTCTCCATGGCGCCGGCGTTGAACTCGGGTACGAAGGCCTGGTCGTAGGAGTCGAAGGGGTAGGGCTCGGTGAACTTCTCGTGGAAGCGGTCGTAGCAGGCGGTGGTGAGGTCGAGGATTTCCTGCGCGTCGGCGTCGAGGTGCGGGGCGAGGGAGCGGCGGCAGTGGATGCCGAAGGGGAGCCCGGCGTGTTCGGTGCGGACGCTGTGCCAGGGGCCGGCGGCGACGGCGGCGAGGTAGGTGGAGATGACGGGTGTGGGTGCGGACGCCCAGATGCCGGCTTCGGAGGCGGAGCCGTCGCCCGGGCCGTCGCCACTGTTGCCGCCGCCGTCGCCGAGGCGTTCGCCGATGCGGGTGGTGATGCCGTTGGCGAGGACGGTCCAGTGCGTGGGGGCGGTGACGGTGAACTCGAACACGGCCTTGAGGTCGGGCTGGTCGAAGGCCGGGAAGACGCGCTGGACGTCGTCGAGGAACATCTGGGTGTAGACGTACGTCTCCCCGTCCGCGGGGTCGGTGAAGCGGTGCAGGCCTTCGCCGGTGCGGGAGTAGCGCATGCGGGCGGCGATGCGGAGCTCGTGGGGGCCCTCGGTGAGGCCGGTGAGGGGGAGGCGGCCGTCGGTGAGGGTGGCCGGGTCCAGGGGGTGTCCGTCGAGGGCGGCGGAGCGCAGTTCGTCCGGTTTCAGCTCGACGAAGGTGTCGCCGGCGGTGCGGGCGGCGAACCGGATGACGGTGCTGGACTCGAAGGTCTCGTCGCCGGTGGTGAGGTCGAGGGCGACCTCGTAGTGGCGGACGTCGAGGAGCTGGGCTCGGAGCTGCGCTTCGTTGCGCGTCAGTGCGGGCATGGGGCCATGCTGCCGGATGGCGGCGCCTGGCCCGGCTTCTATTCTTCGCCTTCGCCGGCGGCGATCGTCTCGTGGTGGCGGATGACCTCGGCGATGATGAAGTTGAGGAGCTTCTCGGCGAAGGCGGGGTCGAGCTTGGCGTTCTCGGCGAGCTGGCGCAGCCGGGCGATCTGGCTGGCCTCGCGGCCCGGGTCGGCCGGGGGCAGCTGGTGGCGGGCCTTGAGGTGGCCTACCTGCTGCGTGCACTTGAAACGCTCGGCGAGCATGTGGACCACGGCCGCGTCGATGTTGTCGATGCTTTCCCTGAGCCGGGCCAGCTCGGCGGTGACGTTCTCGTCGATGTCCCTGGTGTTCATGGTCCACGAGAATACGTGGCTCGCACGTTCGGTTCGTCGGCCGATCGGCCACTGAGACGGCGGGGGCCGCCGGCGTGCTGGTGCGCGCCGAGGACGGGAGGGCTGTGGGACGGCTCGGGTTCAGATGAAGAGGCACGGGGCAGGGGAAGACACCGACAACCCGGCCGGCGTGCGGGTTCCGGGAGGGGCGCTGGCGCTGCGGTCAAGCAACGGTCGACTGCGGGCCCGGTGGGGCTGAGGTCCGGGTGGGGCTGCGGGGGCCGGGGCCGGCCCCGGTGGCAACTGCCGGGCCGGAACCCTAGAGGGGTAGGAGGGCTGTGACCAGCCAGCCGCCTTCGGGGGCGGGGCCGGCGGTGAGGGAGCCGCCGAGGGCTTCGGCGCGTTCGGCCATGCCGACCAGGCCGTAGCCGCCGCCGCGGGCGTTCTCGGAGAGTTTCGCGGGGCGGCCGCCGTCGTCGGCGATCCGTACTTCCAGGCCGGCCGGGACCGTGCGCAGGCCGACCCGGACGGCGGTGGCGGTGGCGGCGTGCTTGCCGATGTTGGTGAGGGCTTCGAGGACGATGCGGTGGGCGGTGGCGGCGACGTCGGCGGGGAGCCGGGCTTCCAGGCCCTCCTCGACGTAGAGGACGACGGGTGGGCCGGTGGCGGCGAAGCGTTCGGTCAGTCCGCGGATCTCCCGGAGGCCGGCGACGGGGGCGGTTCCGGCGGGGCCTGGTGTGCCGGTGCCCTTGGCCGGCTCCGGGCCGGTGTCGGCGGCGCCCTCGCGGAGGATCTTGACCAGGCGGCGCATGGAGCCGAGTGCCTCGTCCCCGGCGGTCTCGATGCGGCCGAAGATCTCGCCGGCGCGTTCGGCGGAGACCTTGGTGTAGCGGGCGGCGCGGGCCTCGACGACGATCCCCGTCACGTGGTGGGCGACGAGGTCGTGGAGCTCGCGCGCCAGCTCCAGGCGCTCGGCGCTGCGTACGGCGCGCAGCTCGCGGACGCGCTGGACGGACTGCAGGCGCAGGAGCAGGGAGTACGCGGTGACGACGACGGCGAGCACGGAGAAGAGCAGCGTGAAGCGGCCCGGGTCCGCGTCGCGGACCGGCGCCGCCATGGAGCCGAGGGCGAGGAGGGGGCCGAGGACGGCGGCGGTGCGGGCGGGGGCGCGGAGCAGGACCTGGGTGAGGAGGACGAGCAGGGCGATGGCTTCGCCGCCGCCCCAGACGACGAGGGGGTGGTGGCTGAAGAGCAGGGCGAGGGTGACGGTCCAGGTGACGGCGGAGGCGAACCAGGCGCGGGCGAGGAGCGGGATGGCCGGCCAGGGAACGGCGCTGAGGCAGACGAGGATGCCGGACACCCAGACGGCGGCGTGCGGGGTGCTGGGCTGGCGGGCGAGGACGACTCCCTCGAAGGTCACGAGGGAGAGGAGGGTGACGGAGAGGAGGATGCGGATCCAGTCCGCGGCGTAGGGGTGGCGGCGGGCCCATGGCCCCAGGGGGCTCATGCGGTGCCTCGGGCTCCGCCGGGTGTACGGGGCTCCGCGCGCGTGGCTCCGCCGGTTGTACGGGGCTCCGCACGGGCGGCTCCGCCGGGTGTACGGGGCTCCGCGCGCGTGGCTCCGCCGGGGGGCCGGGTGGCTCCGCCCGGGGTGTGCGGGCTTCGGCGCAGGTGGGAGCAGCGGTTCGGCCGGGCGTTGTCCGGCCCCGTGGCGGCCGGTGTCGTCGGGGACGGCGTGCGCCGGCTTCCTGGGGCGCCGCCCCAGACCCCGCGCCTCAAACGCCGGCGGGGCTGAATTTGCCCGGCGGCCCCCGACCAGCGGCGGGCACGACTCCGACAGCCGATACAGGAAACCCGGCCCGGCCGACTCTGACGAACCGCGCCCGAACAACGGCGGGGCTGAATTTGCCCGGCGGCCCCCGACCAGGAGCCGGCCTGGCTTCGGCAGGCGGCATGTGGAAGGCGGCGGGGCCGGGTCGGGCGGGTCATGCCCGAGCGGTCACGGGGGCGGCGCCGGCCTTCGGCCGCCGAGCGGCATCGTGGCTGGTTCCCCCCGGCGGCCCCCAAACTGTGGCGGAGCTGGTTGCGCCTCGTGGTGGCCGGGGGGCGGCGGGGGGTGTTCGGGGGGTGGGGGTGGGTCACGCCGGGGTGCCTGCCAGGCCGCTTTCCCAGGCCCAGGCGGCGATTTCCACGCGGTTGCGGGCGTCGAGTTTGGCCTGGACGTTGGCCAGGTGGGTCTTGACCGTGGAGAGGGAGACGAAGAGCTCTCCGGCGATCTCGGCGTTGGTCAGCCCGCGCGCGAGGCAGCGTACGACCTCGCGTTCCCGGTCCGTCAGGGGCTCGGCCGGGCGGCGGGCGGCAGCGGTGGCGGCCGGGGTTCTGTGGGCCATTTCGCGCAGCAGCCGTACGGTGATGGCGGGTGAGACGAGGGAGTCTCCGACGGCTGCCGCCCGTACCGCTTCAACCAGCATGGCCGGGCTCGCGTCTTTGAGGAGGAAGCCGGACGCTCCGCCCTGGAGCGCCGCGTGGACGTACTCGTCGAGGTCGAAGGTGGTGACGATGACGATGCGGGGGGTTTCGCGGCCGGAGAGCCGGCGGGTGACTTCGAGTCCGTCGAGTTTGGGCATGCGGATGTCGAGGAGCAGGACGTCGGGCCGGTGTTCGGCGACGGCCGCGAGGGCCGCTTCGCCGTCTTCGACGTCGGCGACCACTTCGATGTCCTGCTGGCTTTCGAGGATCATCCGAAAGCCGGTCCTGACCATCTCCTGGTCGTCCGCGATGATCACTCTGATCGTCATGCGCCGCCTGCCCCACTGTCGCCCGTTGCCTGTGCTGTCCCGGCTTCCCCGGCATTCCCACCCGGTGGGATCTCTCCATGGGACCTGCGGGCGCCTCGGCCCGCAACCGCACAGCAGACCGCCGGGAGCATGCCGCAAGGCCGGAACGGCGTCGTTCCGGCCTCGCGGTACTGCGGTCGACCTTACGGACATGTGGGGCATCGCGCCTCATTCTTCCGGCCCCTGTCGGATGGGCCGGGAGGAGGAGGGCAGCGGCTCCAAGGGGCGGTCAGAGCGTGGCGGCCGCGCTCTTGATCGCCGCTGCGAAGGTGGAGACCTCCGTGTAGACGCCGGGGTAGTCGGGGCGGGCGCAGCCCTCGCCCCAGCTGACTATGCCGACCTGGATCCAGGCGTTGGCGTTGTCCCGGCGGAACATGGGGCCGCCGGAGTCGCCCTGGCAGGTGTCGACGCCGCCCGCGTCGAATCCGGCGCAGATCTCCTCGGCGGGCACGAGGGAGCTGCCGTAGGAGGCCTGGCAGGAGGCGTCGGAGACGAAGGGGACGGTGGCCTTGCGCAGGTAGCGCTGCTGGCCTCCGCCTTCCCGGGTGGCGCCCCAGCCGGCGACGGTGAAGGTGCCGTTGTCGTAGGCCTTGGTCTCGGCGATCTTGAGGGTGGGGAGGTTGATGGGCTTGGCGAGCTTGATCAGCGCCCAGTCCTTGCCCGTGCCGTTGTAGCCGGGGGCCCGGAGGACCTTCGTGGACTTGACCTTGATGGCGCTGGAGCTGTTCAGGTCGACGACTCCGGCGGTGGCGGTGATGGAGGTGTTGTTGCCGGAGCTGCCGACGCAGTGGGCGGCGGTGAGCACGATCTGCTGGGTGTAGAGGGCGCCGCCGCAGCCCATGGAGAGCCGGACCATGAAGGGGAATTCCCCTTGGGCGGCGGGGGTTCCGCCGACCACGGGGACCACGGCGGGGGCCGGGGCGGGTGCCGGGGACGCGGTGGCGGAGCCGGGCTGGAGGCTGATGGCCGCGAGGGTCACCGCTCCGGCGGCGACGATGCGCTTGAGGGTGGTGGTGAGGCTGGACACAGTCGACACACTGCCTTTCGTGGGGGGTTGGGCCGTGCGCGTCGCTCCATGACGGGTGGGAAGGACCGCATGGGTGACGGGGACATGACACACTGCCCGCACGGAGGGCTTCAAGAACGCGTTTTCGGACAACTTCCGGCCGGAGGTGCCCGATGACGCACATCGGTCGGCGGAGCAGCCCGATCGAGCACGGATTTCCTCACCTGGAGACGGTCCGCGCGGCGGTCACCGCGCTGTTCCGGCGGCTGTCGGCCGACGGGATCCGCGCCTACGACACCGCCTTCGCGCCCGCCGACGCGGCCTTCCCCGCCGCCGAGGACCTGCACCTCGGCGCCCACCGGGTGGCTTCGGCGGTGGTCCGCGCACTGCGGCTGCCCGACGCGCGCCTGATCGTGGGCTTCCGGGCGATGGAGGAGGCGGCGACCGTGGAACTGGCCGCCGGGCCCGAGTACTTCGTCGAGGTCAACGACCGCTTCCGCGTCCACCGCCGCGATCTGGCGGCCGCCCTCGCCCACGAGGTCACGCACGTGCTGCTGCACCGCCTGGACCTGCGCTTCCCCACGACCCTGGGCAACGAGATCCTCACCGACACCGCGGCCGCCTACCTCGGCGCCGGCTGGCTGCTGCTCGACGCCTACCGGGAGGACGAGCTGAGCCACCAGAAGCTCGGCTACCTCACCCCGGAGGAGTTCGGCTACGTCCTCGCCCGACGCGGCCGGTTCCTCGGCGGCGAGGACCTCTCCGCGTGGTTCACCAGTCCACAGGCCTACGAGGCGTACGTGCGCGGCCGCGCCCTGGCCGACCGGGACCTGCGCCGGGCCCCCCTCGCGGCCGCGGGCCGGCCGGAGCGCCTCCGGTACGCGGCGGCCCGCCGGAGCGGGGCCGCCCCGCCCGGGGCCCCGTACGGCTTCGATGAGCACGCGGGCGGCCTGCGGGTGAGATTCCCGTGCCCGGTGTGCGGACAGCGGCTGCGACTGCCGGCGTACGGCGGACGGGTCCGGGCCCGCTGCGGGCTGTGCCGCGCGGTGCTGGAGTGCGACACCTGAGCGGCCGGTCGCCGCCCTGTGCGGTGTGGAGTGCGACGCCCGAGCGGCCGGTCGCCGCCCCGCCCGGTACGGAGTGCGACGCCCGAGCGGTCAGTCGCCGCCGCAGCCCCCGGAGTCGCCGCCGCAACCGGCTCCCCCGCCGCAGCCCGCGTCACCGCCCCCGCTGTCGCCGCTGCTCCTGCGGGTGAACGTCGAGTGGCTGCCGCCATAGGTCGAGCGGTGGGCCGCGAAGTAGATCGCGGCCCAGGCGACGATGGTCCCGGACACGACGATCAGGGCGATGACACCTTCACTCATACGGGCGCTCTGCCCGGCCCCCAAGGCTGGAACACCTCCCTCCGCCGCCGACCCGCGGACCTCTCCCGCGCCGCGCGGTGCCGGACCGCGACACCTGGGGCGGTGCATGACGGAGGTTCACCGGGCGGCCACGAAAAGTTACTTACCAGCCAGTAGACATGGGGGCGGACGATCCCCAGCCTGGTCACGTACATGCCAACACGTGATCGAGGAGCGTCCCCCATGCGCAGCACCCGTACCACTGCCGCCGCTGTGGCCGTAGCAGCAGCCGTACTGGCCCTGGTTCCCGCCGCCTCCGCCCAGGCGGCCCCCTCGGCCCCCTCGGCCCCCTCGGCCGTCAGCGCCGTCACCGCCTCCGCGCCCGGCGGCAACGCGGCGATCCTGGGCATCGACTACGCCACCTGGCAGCGCGACGTGTCCGCCGTCATCGGCGCGGCCCGCCCCGGGATCGAGCAGCGCATCGCCGCCTCGCCGGCCGGCGAGAAGCCGGCGATCGTCCTCGACATCGACAACTCGTCGCTGGAGACGGACTTCCACTGGTTCTGGACGTTCCCGACCCCCGCGATCGCCCAGGTCCGCGACCTGACCCGGTACGCGAACGACCGCGGGGTCGCCATCTTCTTCGTCACCGCCCGCCCGGGCATCATCTACTCCCTCACGGAGCGCAACCTCAAGGCGGTCGGCTACCCGGTCTCGGGCCTCTACGTCCGCGACCTGCCCGCTCTGTTCGGCGAGGTCAGCGCCTACAAGACGGCCAAGCGGGCGGAGATCGAGGCGCGCGGCTACACGATCATCGCCAACATCGGCAACAACCAGAGCGACCTGGTCGGCGGCCACGCCGAGCGCACCGTCAAGCTTCCGGACTACGGCGGCAAGCTCTCCTAGCCCGGGCCGGGCCGCGGCCTACTCCAGCCCGGCGGCGATCGCGTTGACGGCGGCCCAGCCGAAGGCCATGGCGGGGCCGATCGTCGCGCCCGGTCCGGGGTAGGTCTCCCCCATCACCGCCGCCGAGCAGTTGCCGCAGGCGTAGAGCCCCGGGATCGGTGTGGAGTCCTCGCGCAGCACCCGGCCGTCGGTGTCCGTGACGAGGCCGCCTTTGGTGCCGATGTCCCCCGGGTGCACGGGGACCGCGTAGAAGGGGCCCTTGTCGATCGGCGCCAGGTTCGGGTTGGGCAGCGTCGGGTCGCCGTAGTAGCGGTCGTAGACGCTCTCGCCCCGCCCGTGGTCCTTGTCGGTGCCCACCTCGGCGAAGGAGTTGAAGCGGCTGATCGCGGCGGGCAGGCCGGGGGCGGAGATCTGCCGGGCCAGTTCCTCCACGGTGTCGGCCTTCTTCAGGAAGCCGCTCTCCAGCCACTTCTTGGGGAAGGGCTGTCCGGGGAAGAGTCCGGCGAAGATGTACCGGGCCTTGGAGCGGGCGTCCAGGATCAGCCAGGACGGCACCGTCCTGGCGTCGGGCCGGTCGGCGGCGTACATCCGGTCCACGAACGCGTGGTACGGCAGGGCCTCGTTGGCGTAGCGCTCCCCCGCCTCGTTGACGATGACCATCCCGGGGATTGCCCGGTCGGCGACGAGGAAGAAGGGCTTCTCCCCCGGCGGGCACACCGACGGCGCGCCCCAGACCTTGTCGAGCAGATCGGTGGCGGCCCCCAGTTCCTCACCGAGCTTCAGGGCGTCGCCGGTCTGGCCCTCCGAGGCGTGCGTCCAGACCGTGGACGTGGGCGCCGGAAGGTGCTTCTCGCGCAGGGCCTGGTCGTGCGAGAACCCGCCCGAGGCCAAGACCACCCCGCCCCGCGCCGCTACGGTCACCTCCCGCCCGGCGCGCAGGATCCGTACGCCCGTCACCCGGCCGGCCGGGTCCGTGACCAGGCCCGTCAGGGGCGCCGACAGCCACAGTTCGCCGCCGAGCGCGTCCAGGGAGAGCCGCATGCGGGCGATGAGCGCCTCGCCGAGGGAGAGCAGTGTGCGGCGGGTGGCCAGGGCCTTGGCCGCGCGCAGGCCCACCTTGACGGAGGTCTTCTTGCCCGCCCAGGTCCGGCTGACCATGTTCAGGAAGCGGAAGTCGTACGAGGTCATGGTCAGCCCGTACGTGGGCAGTCCGGCCCGGCGCATGGAGGCACCGAGCTCCCCGAGCCGTTTGAAGTCGACGATGCACGGCTCGATGGAGCGGCCCTGCGCCATGCCGCCCTGGGCTTCGGGGAAGTAGTCCGAGTAGCCGGGGGTGTACATGAAGCGGATCTCGGTACGGTCGTGGAACTCCCTGACCATGCGCGGCCCGTGGGTGAGGTACGCGTCCTTGCGGGCGGCCGGGACCCGGTCGCCGACGGTGGCGTCGAGGTAGGCGCGGGCCTTCTCACGGGTGTCGGCGAGGCCGGCGCGGTCGAGGTGGAAGTTGCCGGGGACCCAGATCGCGCCGCCGGACAGGGCGGTGGAACCCCCGTAGCGGTCGGTCTTCTCCACGACGAGGACGCTCAGGCCCCGCAGTCGGGCGGTGACGGCGGCGGCGAATCCGGCGGCGCCGGAGCCGACGACCACCACGTCGTAGGCGTACTCGGTGAGGTGCTCGGCGGTCATCCGAAGGCTCCGGTGGCATAGTCGCTGCGGTAGTAGAGGAGGGGTGATCCGCCGTCCCGGGCGTTCAGTTCGAGGACGCGGGCGGTGACGAGGTAGTGGTCGCCCGCCTCGTGGACCTCTTCGAGGGCGCAGTCGACGGTGGCGAGGGCGCCCCTCACGCGGACGGCTCCGTGGGCGGAGCGTTCCCAGTCGACGCCGGCGAACTTGTCCTCGCCGCGGCGGCCGAGTGCCTCGCACACGGCGCGCTGCTCCTCGGCGAGGATGCTGACTCCGAAGCGGCCGGCGGCCCGGACCTTGGGCCAGCTGGAGGAGCCCTTGCCGACGCAGAGCAGGACCAGCGGCGGGTCGAGGGAGAGGGAGGCGAAGGACTGGCAGGCCAGCCCGGCCGGGCGGCCGTCGTCCGCGACGGCCGCGACGACGGTGATGCCGGAGGCGAAGGCGCCGAGGACCTCGCGGAACAGGGCCGGGTCCACCGGGGCTCCGCGGTCCACCGGGGCTCCGCGGTCCACCGGCGCTCCGCGGTCGACCGCGCCGGCCGGGGTGGCGGTCAGCCGTTCCACTGGTGGCCCCAGAAGCTGTCCGCGGTGATCTCCTTCGCGGTCCAGGTGGCGGGGTCGACGAGCAGGCCGTCCCAGCCGTACTCGACCTGGAAGCCGCCGGGGGCCTGGGCGTAGAAGGAGACCATGTGGTCGTTGGAGTGCCGGCCGAGGGTGGAGGCGATGGGGATGCCCGCCTTGTTCATGCGGTCGAGGCAGTAGCCGACGTCGTCGAGGGTCTCCAGCTCGACCATGAAGTGGACGATGCCGGGCGGCAGCGCGCCGGGGTAGAGCCCGAGGCTGTGGTGGCGGCGGTTGGGGCTGAGGAAGTGCATCCAGTGGAAGTCCTGGCCGGGCTTGCCGGTGGGGACGGCGACCGGGGGCAGCCGCATCGAGTCGCGCAGCTGGAAGCCGAGGAGGTTCTCGTAGAAGTCGAGGGTGGCCTCGGTGTCGGCGGCGGGCAGGACGACGTGGCCGAGGCCGAGGCCGCCCTCGCGGCCGCCGGTGACGAAGCGGTTGCCGTACCGGGCCGCGAGCGGGGTGTGGTCCTGGGCCTGGCCCCAGTAGATCTCCAGGGGGTTGCCGCTGGGGTCCTCGCAGTGGATCAGTCCCTGGACGCGGCGGTCGGCGAGGGTCTCGGCGTCGCCCTGCTTGACGGGGTGTCCGGCGGCCTCCAGTTCGGCTGCGGCGTCTTCGAGGGCGCGGGCGTGTCCGACCTCGAAGCCGGCGGCGAGGAGGCGGTCCTGGGCGCCGGCGACGAACTGGAAGCGGTGGGTGCGGTCGTCGATGCGGATGTTGAGCCGGGTGTCCGTGGTGCCGGCGGCTTCGGCCATGCCGAGGATGTCGAGGACGTAGGTACGCCAGGCGGCGAGGTCGGCGGTCTCGATGCGGAGGTAGCCGAGTGCGCGGATGTCCATGCGGGAACTCCTCGGTGGGTTCAGTGGAGGAAGAAGTCGGTGGCGAGGCGGTTGAACTCGTCGGCGGCCTCGGTCTGCGCCCAGTGCCCGCAGTGCGGGAAGACGTGCAGGCGGGCGTCGGGGATGGTCTTCAGCGCGAGGAAGGCGCCGTCGACCGGGTTGACGCGGTCCTCGCGGCCCCAGGTCAGCAGGACGGGGCGGCTGATGCGGTGGGCTTCGCGCCAGAGCATCGCGGCCTCGGGCCACTTGGCGAAGGAGGCGCCCATACGGGCGTTGCCGAGCCTGGCTTCGGGGTCGGTGGCCTGGGCGTAGCGCTCCTCGACGAGGGCGTCGGTGACGATCGCCGGGTCGTGGGCGAGGGTGGTGAGGAAGGTCCGCATCTGCTCGCGGGTGGGTTCGGGCGCGAGGCTGAACTCGAAGAGCCGCTTGATGCCTTCGGTGGGGTCGGCGGAGAAGAGGTTCAGCGAGATCCCGCCGGGGCCCATGAGCAGGAGCTTGTCGACCCGTTCGGGGTGGTCCAGGACGAGCCGGGTGGCGGTGCCTCCGCCGAGGGAGTTGCCGATGAAGTGCGCCCGCTCGATGCCGAGTTCGCCCATGAGGGCGAGGACGGCGTTCGCACTGAAGCCGAAGTAGTCGCGGTCGGGTTCCGGCTTGTCGGAGCGGCCGTAGCAGGGCTGGTCGACGAGCAGGGTGCGGAAGCGTGTCGCGAAGTGGGGCAGGTTGCCGCCGAAGTTGGACCAGCCGGAGGCGCCGGGCCCGCCGCCGTGCAGCATGATCACGACGGGTGCGTCTTGGGGGCCTGCCTCGTGGTAATGCAGGTTCAGGGCGCCGGCCTTGGCGGTCCGGGAGGTGTTCTCGTACGTGAGTACCTGCGCGCTCACAGCATTGTGTCCTGGATGTCGAGGCCGAGCGCGCCCTGCCCGAACAGGACCAGGGCCCGCTCCGGGTCGTTGGCGGCGTGGCCGCGGCCGGTGTGGACGTCGCGCCAGGCGCGCTGGACGGGGTTGGGGCCGGTGCGCATGGCGCTGCCGCCCGCGTTCTCCATGAGGAGGTCGACGGCGGCGACGCAGCGCTCGGTGGCCAGGACCTGGTCGCGTCGGGCCCGGGTGCGCAGCGGCGTGGGGAGTTCCTCGCCGCGCTCGGCGAGGGCGTAGAGCTCGGAGATGTTGCGCCGGAGCTGGAGCCAGGAGGCGTCGATGTCGCTCGCGGCGCGGGCGATGCGGACCTGGGCGAAGGGGTCTTCGGCGACCTGCTGGCCGTACGAGATGCGGAAGCGTTCGCGGGTTGCGGCGACGTAGTCCTCGTAGGCGCCTTCGGCGATGCCGACGATGGGGGTGGAGATGGTGGTGGTGAAGACGGAGGCGTAGGGGAGCCGGTAGAGCGGCTCGGGGTTGAGGCGGTGGCCGGGTACCTGGAGTGCGGTGACGGGGCCGAAGCTCAGCGCGCGGTGTTCGGGGACGAACACCTCCCGGACGACGATGTCGTTGGAGCCGGAGCCGCGCAGGCCGACGGTGTCCCAGACCTCGTCGATCCGGTACTGGGAGCGCGGGATCAGGAAGGTCCGCATGTCGACGGGGCGGCCTTCGGCGTCGGTGACGAGTCCGCCGAGCAGGGCCCAGTCGGCGTGGTCGCAGCCGGAGGAGAAGTGCCAGCGGCCGCTGAGGGTGAAGCCTCCGTCGACGGGGGTGACCTTGCCGGTGGGGGCGTAGGAGGAGCAGATCCGCGTGTCGCGGTCCTGGCCCCAGACCTCTTCCTGGGCGCGGGGGTCGTAGAGGGCGACGTGCCAGGGGTGGACGCCGACGACGGAGGCGACCCAGCCGGTGGAGCCGCAGGCCTTGGCTATGTCCTTGACGGCGGCGTAGAAGACGGCGGGGTCGGCGGCGTACCCGCCGTGGGCCTTGGGCTGGAGCAGCCGGAAGAAGCCGGTGGCGGCGAGTTCCTTGATGCTCGCCTCGGGGACTTTGCGCAAGCTTTCGGCCTCTGCGCTGCGCTCGCGGAGGGCGGGGGCGAGGGCGCGGACCGCTGCGAGGACCTCTTCGTCACTCATGGTGTCCCCTTCTCAGATCAAGGATCTTCGGGTGTTCGGGATCGGTTTCCGGTTCGATGGCGAGGAACGTACGCCGGGTGGCGCCGGGCGTGGAACGAGCTGTTCCCGCTGAGCGGGAAGCTCCTCGGAAATCCTCGAGACTCCTCGGAACTCCTCGAAACGACTACTTGAAGTATTACTGAATGAAATACACCCCTCCGAGTGCTTCCCTCCGGCCGGGGACGCGTGGCAGGGTCGCCCCAACGCCTCACGCAGGGGGTTTTCTCGTGCTTGACCAGTTCATGGAGCAGGTCGTGGAGACCGAGCTCGCACCGCTTTCGCTGCTGGAGAAGGCCGCGAAGGTGCTGGGCTCCTTCGAGGGTCCCCAGCCGCGGCTGTCGCTCACCGAGGTCGTGCGCCGCTCCGGAATCCCACGTTCTTCCGCCCACCGGATCCTCGACCAGCTGGTGCAGTTGCGCTGGCTGGACCGGGAGGGCCGGGACTACCGCATGGGCATGCGCATGCTGGAGCTGGGCGCGCTCGCCTCCCACCACAACCGGCTGCGCCGGGCCGCGCTGCCGCTGCTGCACGCGCTGCACGAGCAGACGGGCCGAGTGGTCCACCTGTCGGTGCTCGACGGGGCCGAGGTGGTGTGCCTGGAGCGGATCGGCGGTTCGGAGGCCACCACGGTGCCCTCGCGGGTCGGCGGCCGGATGCCGGCGTACTGCACGGCCGCCGGCAAGGCGATCCTCGCGTTCAGCGATCCCGCCGCGGTGGAACACGTCCTCGCGCAGGGGCTGCGCCCGCGCACCGCGCGCACCCTGATCCGGCCCCTCGCGCTGCGTTCGGAGCTGGCGGCGGTCCGCGAGCGCGGGGTGGCGTACGACCGGGAGGAGAGCTTCCGGGGCATCTCCTGCGTGGCCGCGCCGCTGCGGGGTGCCGGGCGGGCCGTGGCCGCCGTGTCGGTGTCCTCCTGCCGGGGCGACCGGGAGACGGCCCGCCTCGCGCCGGCGGTACTGGCCTGCGCGCGGTCGGTGTGGCGGGAGCTGTACGGGCCGGGCCGGCCGGGGCGGGCCGCGGCAGCGCCGGCGCGGGACCTGGAGCCGGCGGTCTCGGCTCAGGCGATGGACAACATGATGGGGTGGCTGCGGTTCAGCGAGTGGATGTAGTGGGTAGTGGTACCCCAACGCACGAGTGAATGATTACGGGCCCGACCCCTCGCCAGGGGGCCGGGCCCGCAGTCGTCCGGCGGGGCCGCTCTCCGACCCCGTCCTGCGGGGCCGTTCAGCCGTCGTAGCTGATGCGGACGCGGTCGCCGAGCGGCAGGGCCTGGCAGGCCAGGACATAGCCGTCGGCGAGGTCCTCGGGGGCCAGGACCTCGTTGCGGACCATCTTGACCTCACCCTCCAGCACCCGGCAGCAGCAGGCACTGCACGCGCCTTCGCGGCAGGAGTACGGAGCGCAGACGCCTGCGGCGAGCAGGACGTCGAGCAGCGGGGTCCCGAGGGGCCACTCCACGGTGTGCACGGCCCCCTCGAACTCCACCTCGGCGGTGACGCCGCCCGCCCCGGCCCCGGCCGCGGCAACAGCGGAAGCCGGTCCGGGGGGCGCCGGGGCGAAGACGTCCCCGCTCAGGGAGAAGTACCGCTCCCGGTGGATCGCCCGGCCCCGGCCGCCCGAGGCCCGCACCGCCGTCTCCGCCGCGTCCATCAGCGGAGCGGGCCCGCACAGATAGGTCTCGCGGCTCGCGTACGGGGCCACGAGCGGGCCGAGCTGCGGGGCGGTCGGCAGTCCCTGGAGGGTCTCCAGCCAGTGCACGACGGTGAGCCGCCCGGGGTGTTCCTCGGCGAGCCCCCACAGTTCGTCGCGGAAGATCACCGAGCCGGGGTCGCGGTTGGCGTACACCAGGGCGACGTGGCCCCGGCCGGCCAGGAGCGCCGACTTCGCGACCGACAGCACCGGGGTGATCCCGCTGCCGCCCGCCACCAGCAGCAGGTCCCGGTCCAGGTCGGGCGGGGTGAAGGTGCCCGCGGGGGGCAGGATCTCCAGCTCGTCGCCGATGCCCACGTCCTGGCACAGCCAGCCGGAGCCGAGGCCGCCGGGGACCCGTTTGACGGTGATGCGCAGCGGGTCCCCGGCGTGCGGGGAGCCGGCCAGGGAGTAGCAGCGGGCCTCGCCGCCCGTCCCGCTCGACGAGGGAACCCGGACCGTGAGGAACTGTCCCGGGCTGTACGGGAGTTCCGCGTCGAGTACGAGGGAGACCGCCTCGGGGGTCTCCTGGATCCGGTCCGTGACGCGGACCAGCAGCCTGCCGCCGGCTCCGCCCCGGGCGGCAGCCGGGGCCGGGCTCCGGACCCCCGCGGCGCGGGACTTCGTACGGCCGTCGGTGTCAGACATCGGCCGGCACCTCCAGGCGGCCCGCCAGGACGGCGGCCTCGATGCCCGCGCGCAGGGCCTCGCAGGAGCGGACGCGGCCGCTGGGGCGGCCAGCCCCGGTCCGGGCGGCGATGCGCGGGCACGCTGCGGCCGCCTCCTCGGTCCACTGGACCTGGGTGTGGGCGGGGCTGAACTTCTCGCACAACACCTGCGTGCCGCACTCCCCGCACACCACGGGGGTCATCACGGGGTCCCGGCCGCGCGGCGGGCCAGGTTCTCGGCGACCTCGGCCTTCCAGGCGGCGGTGGCGCGGGCGGTGTCGATCTCGAACTCGAAGCGGCGGACCATCTCGTCCTTGACGTCGGCGGCGTCCACGTAGAACTGCTCGTACCAGCGGCGGAGCTGGTAGACGGGGCCGTCCTCCTCGGTGAGGAGGGGGTTGTCGATGCGGGTCTTGTTCTTCCAGATCTCGACGTCCTGCTCGAAGCCGACGGCGAGGCCCTCGGAGGTGAGGCGGGCGGCTTCGGCGGCCTGTTCGTCGGTCATGCCGGGGAGCTTCTTGACGATGGTCCCGTACATGAGCATGAAGCTGTTCTCGTCGATCGGGTAATGGCAGTTGATGAGGACCGATTCGAGTTCGACGCCGCCGCCGATGTCGCTCCACAGCTTGTCGATCATGTAGGAGGGGCCGTGGTACGAGGCGTCCGAGCGCAGTCCGCCGCCGGTGGAGAGGGTCCCGAGGTCCACGTCGCCGCGCGGGGTGGACTCCATGTACTGGGTGGCGACGTGGCCGTCGAAGACGTTCTTGAAGTAGTGCGGGAAGGCGTAGTGCACGTAGTAGAAGTGCGCCATGTCGACGACGTTGTCGACGATCTCCCGGCAGTTGGAGTTCTCGACGCGCAGGAAGTTCCAGCTCCAGTCGCTCCACTCGGGGTGGCCGACGCCCTCGATGACGGGGATCGTGACCTCGGGCGGCGGCGGATTGCCCTCCGGGTCGTGCCAGACGTAGAGCTGGCCGTTCTGTTCCAGGCTGGTCCAGGCGCGGGTCCTGGCGCGGGGCGGGACGCGGCGGGCGTAGGGGATGCCGGCGCAGCGGCCGTCTGCGGACCAGCGCCAGTCGTGGAAGGGGCAGGCGACGGCGTCGCCCTTGACGGTGCCGTGGGCGAGGTTGCCGCCCATGTGGGGGCAGTAGGCGTTCAGGACGCTGAGCTCGCCGCTCTCGGCGCCCTGGAAGACGACGAGTTTCGTGCCGAAGGCCTCGATCTCGTGGGGGGCGCCGTCCTTGAAGGCGGCGGCGAGGCCGAGGCAGTGCCAGCCGCGGGCGAACCTCGCGGGTACGGCGGCGGCTTCGATGACGCGGGGCGCTTCGTCGACTGCGGTCGTTTCGGCCATGGGGTGGCCCTCCACTTCGTTGTGGGCGTGTTGCGGCGCGATGGGGTGCGACGGGGTGCGGGGTACGACGGTGTGCCGGTGCCGCTAGTGCTGTGGCCGGAAAGGTTCACCGGGTCACGGCGCCCGGCACGGCACCTCGCCGCGTTGTCGGACCACGGAAGTACGTCCAGTACGAGCC
>NZ_JBHWMB010000060.1:0-8900 GCF_042730015.1 Streptomyces sp. NPDC059957
GCATCTCCCAGCCCGTCCGGCGTTTGAGGACCGGGTCCGGGCAGAGCCCGGGGAACGGTGGAAGGGCGGGTAGGGGACAGCCCCGCAGGGCCCGCCCCCGGGGAACGGGGGAGAGGGGGCCGCGCCCCGTCACCCCGACACGACCCCCCGGCTTCACGGCCCCGCAGGCGGGAACTGGAAGGGTGTGCGGGAGCCGACCCGCCGCACCGACCCCTGGGGGCCACGCCGATGACCGCACCCACACCCCGCCGCGCCCTCCTGGCAGTAGCCCTGGCTGCAGCCGCGGCCACCGTCCCCGGCGGCCGAGCCTCGGCGGCCGGACCGAACCCCGCCGCCGGGGCGCCGGGGCAGGCCACCCAGGCCACCCCGGCCGCGGCCCCGGCCGAGGCCGCCGCCGGAGCCACCCGCAAGACGGTCGACAACCGCTTCTGGTACTCGTACGCCCACTGGACCGCCGGCCTCCACCAGGGCACCACCGCCATCGGCGGCGCCCGCCCCGGCCTGGAGATCAAGACCCCGACGGGCCGCACCGAGTACAAGGACCCGCACACCGCGAAGAAGAGCACCTGGGAGTACGCCACCTGGACCTCCCCGGTCCACACCTCCACCGTGCCCGCCACCGAGGCCATCGCCTCCTGGAACGCCCGCACCCCGGCCGGCACCTGGATCCAGGCCGAACTGCGCGGCACCTACACCGACGGCACCGCCTCCCCCTGGTACGTGATGGGCCGCTGGGCCTCCGGCGACGGCGACATCCGCCGCACCTCCGTGGACGGGCAGACCGACGGCAAGTCCACCGTCTGGACGGACACCCTGGCCGTGGACACCCCCGCGAGCGGGCTGCGGATCAAGGACTGGCGGCTGCGCCTGACCCTGTACCGCAAGCCCGGTGCGAGCCGCGGCCCCACGGTGTGGCTGGCCGGCGCCATGGCCTCGGACGTCCCGGACCGGTTCACCGTCCCCGCCTCCGCCGCCTCCGGCGGGGCCCACGAGCTGAAGGTGCCGAGGTACTCGCAGGAGACGCACGCCGGCCAGTACCCGGAGTACGACAACGGCGGCGAGGCCTGGTGCAGCCCCACCTCCTCGCAGATGATCATCGAATTCTGGGGGCGCCGGGCCAGCGCCTCCGCCGTGGCATGGGTCAAGAAGGACTACGCGGACCCACAGGTCTGCCACGCGGCCCGCTCCACCTACGACTCCGCGTACAAGGGCTGCGGCAACTGGCCCTTCAACGCCGCCTACGCCGCCACCTACCGGCAGCTCGCCGGCGTGGTCACCCGCCTCGCCTCCCTCACCGACCTGGAGACCCTGGTCCGGGCCGGGATCCCGGTCATCACCTCCCAGTCCTTCACGGCGGAGGAGCTCACGGGCGCGGGCTACGGCACGGCCGGCCACCTGATGACCGTCATCGGCTTCACGGCCGCCGGCGACGTGATCGCCAACGACCCGAACTCGGCCGACAACACCGCCGTGCGCCGCGTCTACCGCCGCAGGCAGTTCGAGAACAACTGGCTCCGGACCAAGCGTCACAACACCACCGGCAAGATCGTCTCCGGCACCGGAGGCGTCTGCTACCTCTACGGTCCGATCCGGCCGAACCCGGCCCAGGTCCTCGCGTTGCGGGCGGTCGGGGTGCTGTGACGGGATACGGCAATCCGCCGTCGCCCGCAGAGCGTCACCGTGCGAGACCTTAGCGGCATGCCCCTTGGCCGCGCGGGGTGTTGGCGTGGCTCACGGGCACGCGGAGCAGCCCGCCCGGTCGAGGGAGGAAGAGGCCGGTAGGCGCATCCGTAAGCTGGGCGAGGAGTTCTCCGTCAAAGGCGGGTGCATGACATGACTGCGGGCGAGCGGGCGGAGACCGCCGTGGTGGACCCACCCATGGTGACGGTCGGCATTGACCTGGCCGGCTACTCCGGAACGACGGGGCTCTGCCGCGTCACGTGGGCGCAGGAACCAGTCGTCGAAATCCTCAACGCCAGGAACGACGAAGACCTGCTGGCGGCCATGCGGACCGCCGACAGGACGGGCCTGGATTCGCCTATCGGCTGGCCGGTGGCGTTCACGTCCCTGCTGGCCGCCCACCAGACCGGCACGAAGCTGCCCCCACGGTCCCGCTACGTGCCGCACTCGGACGGTCGCGACGGGCTGGGCAGGTTCACTCATCGTCTGACCGACGACGTGGCGTGGAAGCGCACTGGGGCGGGGCAGCGGCGCCCTCTCTCGGTCGCTGCGATCCTCGCCGGTCTCGCCGACGCTTGGGCCTCGACCTCGTGGAACGCGTGTTCGACCGGTGCGTCTCCCCCGGCGAGACCTTCCGCTCGCCGCTGTGCGGGACGGAGCAGCTCCCTGACTTCCTCGCCGATCCGGCCGGGGAGGAGGGCGCGGACAATCGTGCGGTCGGGGCGCTCTGAGATTTCGCATTGCCCCGGACGGCATGTAAGTGGAACATAAAGGGCAAAAGGGCAATAGGAGCTTCTCATAGGAGGCAGCCCGCCATGACCACCCAACCGAGAATCGAACACCACCCCGACCTCGCTGAGATGCGCTCGCGGTTCGAGCGGGTCACCAGCACTCCGAGTGCCCAGGTCGTCGAGGCGCTGGCCCTGATGACGGGTCTCTACATCGCCGCTTCGCCGTGGATCGCCGGATTCAGCGGGCTCAGCTCGCTGGCGATCAACAACCTGATCGCGGGCCTGGCGTACTGCCTGTGCATGAGCGGACTCGGCTCCGCTTACGAACGCACCCACGCCATGGCCTGGACGGCGGTCGGTCTCGCCGCCTGGACGATCGTCGCGCCCTTCGTCATCTCCGGCGACGTCAGCACCACCCGCACGGTGTGGAGCAACGTCCTCGCCGGCGGCATCGCCCTGTGCCTGGCACTGGCGATGGCGGGCATGGCGGGCCGCGACCGCACCACCTGATCCGGTACGCACCCCTCACGCCCCCGGTCCGCACCCCGCGGCCGGGGGCGTGAGACATGCCACCCGTGACCATCGTCTCTACCGCGAGGGCCGCCCCCGCTGTCACATTGGGGGGCATGACCGCACACAGCGCCGCCCTGACCGCCCGCGCCCGCAATCTGGTCCGCACCGGCGGCCCCGAGGACGATTCCTCCTCCTGGCTGGAGCACGTGCTGGGCTGGACCCTGGTCGTGGTCGTGGCCATGTTCGTCACCCAGGTCGGCTGGTTCTTCTAAGCTCCTCCGGTCCCGATTCCAGTCCCGGTTCCGGCTCCACCCGCCAGTGCCCGTCCGGGACGCCCACCAGCCCGTACAGCGCCCGCACGGGCGAGCGCGCCGGCAACAGCACCACCCCGGCGAGCAGGGCGAATACCCCGAGCCCGGCCCACCACCCCAGCAGCCGGACCAGGACGCTCGCGCCCACCGCCCCCGCGAACGGCAGTACGTAGACACCCGCCCCGGCGATCGCCACCGCGAGCACCCGGGGCACCTTGAGGTCCGCCGCGGCGCCCGGCAGCCGCCAGCCCTCCACCAGCCAGCCGATCTCGGCCAGCAGCATGGTCCCGATGACGGCCGTCCCGAAGATCAGCACGGCCAGGAAGGTGCCCGAGGTCGCGAAGGCCAGGACGCCGTTCGCGACGCCGTCCCCGGACCAGTCGGCGTAGGCCCGCGGATCGGCGCTCAGCAGCCGCTCGTACCCCGTGCCGTCCCACCCGTGGATCAGGGTGAAGAACAGCAGGAAGTACCCGGCCACCGCCTGGAGGTACCCCCAGTACCCGGCCCCGACCAGGACGAACAGCCGCGCCGCGAGGAACCCGAGCAGCGCGCCGACCACCACCGAGGCGCCGTAGAAGAGCGCGAAGCCGGCCCAGACCCCCTCGTGGTCGCGGGCCACGTGCATCGTCGACCAGGCCGGGTTCTGCCAGAGCAGGTACATGCCGATCGGGGCGGGCAGCAGCGCCGCGTAGAGCAGGGTGAGCGCCAGGTACGGGTTGGCCGCGCGGCTCCTCGTACGGACGCCTTCGCCCCGGACCGACCGCTCCCACCACTGGAGCTGGCGCCCGGCGGCCACCGCGAAGGTGGCGCCGATGCCGTACGCCCACAGCGGCGCGGCCTGGAGGGGGATCACGAGGCCACCAGCCGCAGGTTGTCGGTCTTGATCACGTCGGAGGTCACGAGGGCCTGCTCCGCGCTCACCTGGGTCATGAAGACGAACGGCGGGATGACCGGGGGAGCGGGCAGCCCGTCAGGGCTGAAGGTCACGCAGAGCAGTCCCTCGATGCACCCGCTGAACCTCGTCAGGTACAAGGTCACATCGCCGCTCAGGTCGAGCCGCCTGGCGGCGAGCCCGTACTCCTCGCGGCCGTCGCGGCTGCGCAGCTTGTAGTCGGTCAGCGTGGCGGCCCGCATCCGCAGCACCAGCACCTTCAGCGGGCCGTCCACCGTGGGCACGTGGGTGACCCCCGCGAAGGCGAACCCCTGCGGGGCGAAGAGCGAGGTGGTCACGGTCGGCGGAGTGCGCGCGGCCATCGGCGGACCGGCCGCGGCGGCCCTCGCCTCCCCGGTGCCCGCCACCAGCGAGGCGAGCAGCACCACCGGCAGCGCGGCCGCCAGCGTGCGCGGCCCTCTGCCGTCCAGACTCGGGACGTACGGGCCCTGCTCGCCCGCCTCCGGATCGGGCAGCGGGGTCCAGCCGAAGGCCAGCGCGCTGCCCGCGATGCCGAGCAGCATGCCGAGGAGGAAGCCCCCGAGGTTGGTCGCCACGAAGGACAGCGCCGAGAGCAGCAACGCGTGGAGGGAGACGTAGGCCCGGGCCTGGGGCAGCAGCCACAGGAACAGGCCGGCGGCGATCAGCGCGATGCCGATTCCGATGGCGGCGATCCCGCCGAGACCCAGGCTGACCAGCACGGTGAGCGGGGAGAGCGGGACCAGCAGCAGCTCGGTCCCGCCCAGGATCACCAGCAGTCCGCCCCAGAAGGGGCGGGTGCGGCGCCAGGCGCGCAGTCGCCGCCGGGGCCCGGGCAGCGGGAGCCGTCGCTCCAGCCATCCGCCGCCCGGCCCGGCGGCCCCGCGCAGGCCTAGAAGCACTTCTTTCCGTCCAGGCTGACGTTCAGCTTCAGGCCCTTGAGGTGGAAGTTGCCGCCGGTCGCCGACCAGGCGTGCGACTTCACGTCCACGACCTCGATGTTCCCGGCCTGGAGGCCGAACTTGCCGGCCTCGCCCTTGATCCCGCCCACCTGGTCGAGGGTGGAGGCGTCGCGGCCGATCTGGGCCGTCCCGAAGACGGCGTCGCCGGCCAGGTCCTCGCCGTCGATGACGAGATTGCTGGCGGTGACGTTGCCGGCCGGGCCGCCGGCGGTCAGCTTGAAGACCACCTTGCCCACCGGGGTGTCCACCTCGGCGGCCTGGCAGATGTCCGTGAGGGTGGCCTCGCCGATGCCGAGCAGTGCGACGGGATGCCCCTTGCCGTCGACGGAGCGGTCGGTGTGCACGTAGGAGGCCAGGCCCTTGCTGCTCAGCTTGGACGAGGAGACCTGGAAGCTGGTTCCCGAGACGGCGAAGGAGGCGGCGAGCGCGCCCTGCGCCATGACCATTGCCATCGCCCCGACCGCGACGACCGCGGGCATCGCGACGGCGGCCGTCCTCTTCCAGTTGACCCGGCCCTCGGGGGTGGTTCTCGCCGTGCTCGTGCTGCCGTTGCCCATGATGTGTTCCTCCCGTACGTCGTCCGGTGCGCAGGGGGAGTGCAGAGGGGGGTGCACAGGGGTCTGCCATACTGCGGGCTTCCTGTGGCAGTTCGAGGCTAGGGCCGAATTTGAATAATAGTCAACAGCGCGGAGCGACCGGACGTTCGCAGGTTCGGCGGGCCGAACTCATAGCGATCGGCCGCAAGTTGTTCGCCGACACCTCGTACGACGCGCTCTCCATGGACGACATCGCCAAGCACGCGGGCGTGGCCAAGGGGCTCATCTACTACTACTTCAAGAGCAAACGCGGCTACTACCTGGCCATCGTCGAGGACTCGGTGGCCGAGCTCGTGGCCCGCGCGGCGGGCGAGAGCGAGCTGCCCAACGCGCAGCGGGTGCGCACCACGATCGACGGCTACCTGTACTACGCCGAGCACCACCAGGCCGCGTACCGCACCATCGTCACCGGCGGCGTCGGCTCCGACTCCGAGGTCCTCGCCATCCGCGACGCCGTCCGCGAGGAACTCATCGCGACCATCGCGGAGGGCGCGTACGGCCGCCGCGAGATCCCGCCGATCGCCCGGCTGGCACTGGTCGGCTGGCTGGCGGGGGTCGAGGGCAGCACCCTCGACTGGATCGGCCCGGCGGAGCCTGCGGCGCAGGGCTCTGCGCAGGTCCCGGCGCAGGGCTCCGCGCGGGCCTTCGACCCTGACGGGCTCCCCGGCGGGACCTCTGCCGAGGCGCCTGTCCAGGGACCTGCCAAGCCCCCCGCCCAAACCCCTGCCCAGCCCCCCGCCCAGACCCCTGCCCAGACCCCTGCCGAGCCCTCTCGCCCGGCGCATGAGCAGGCCCTCCCCACGGCCCAGGAGGGCCGTGGGCCCGGGGTTCCCGGCGGCCCCGGCCACCCGGACCGGGCCGAGTTCGGCGCCCTGCTGGTGCGCACGCTGCGTGCGACCCTGACGGTGATCGAAGAGTTCGCCCCCGAGTGCCCGGCCCCGCCCGTCCCCGAGGAGGATCTCGCGCCCGTGACGGGAAGCCCCTGATCGGGCATACTCAACCGCCGCAGCCCCTTGAACAGGACCTTCCCGCGATCCGGGAGGGCACCATCGGCTGTGAGCCCCGAGACCCGGCGACGCGTACCACCCTCACGCGCCGCCCCGTGCTTGACGAGTGAGGAGAGCGCTGCCATGACCGACCGCGCGCCGCAGGTGGACCGATCGCTGCCGACCGAGGAGTCCCGCGACCTGCTCGCGCTCGTACGCGAGATCGCGCAGCGGGAGATCCGCCCCCGGGCTGCCGAGGATGAGGACGCCGGCAGTTTCCCCCGGGAGGTCTTCACCCTGCTCTCCGAGGCCGGACTGCTCGGGCTCCCGTACGCCGGTGAGTTCGGCGGCGGCGAGCAGCCGTACGAGGTCTACCTCCAGGTGCTGGAGGAGCTGGCCGCGGCCCGCCTGACCGTCGGGCTCGGTGTCAGCGTGCACTCGCTGGCCTGCCACGGCCTGGCCGGCTACGGAACCAAGGAACAGCAGAGCGCCCACCTGCCCGCCATGCTCGGCGGCGGACTGCTCGGCGCGTACTGCCTCTCCGAGCCCGGCGCGGGCTCGGACGCGGCCTCCCTGACCACCAAGGCGGTCCGGGACGGCGACGACTGGCTGATCAGCGGTACGAAGGCCTGGATCACCCACGGCGGCGTCGCCGACTTCTACACGGTGCTGGCCCGCACCGGCGTGGCCGGCCCGAAGGGCATCACGGCCTTCCTGGTCCCGGGCGACGCGGAGGGCCTCACGGCCGCGGTTCCCGAGAAGAAGATGGGCATGAAGGGCTCGCCCACCGCCCAGCTGAACTTCGACGGCGTACGGGTCCCCGACGCGCGCCGCATCGGCGAGGAGGGCCAGGGCTTCACCATCGCCCTGGCCGCCCTGGACGCGGGCCGCCTCGGCATCGCCGCGTGCGCCATCGGCGTGGCCCAGGCCGCGCTGGACGAGGCCCTGGCCTACGCCCTGGACCGCAAGCAGTTCGGCCACCCCATCGCGGACTTCCAGGGCCTGCGGTTCATGCTGGCCGACATGGCGACGAAGATCGAGGCGGGCCGCGCGCTGTACCTGGCGGCGGCCCGGCTGCGGGACGCGGGCAAGCCCTTCTCCCGCCAGGCGGCGATGGCCAAGCTGTTCTGCACCGACGCGGCGATGGCCGTCACGACGGACGCGGTCCAGGTGCTGGGCGGCTACGGCTACACGGCGGACTTCCCGGTCGAGCGGCTCATGCGCGAAGCGAAGGTCCTCCAGATCGTGGAGGGCACCAACCAGATCCAGCGCATGGTGATCGCCCGCCACCTGGCGGGCCCCGAATCCCGCTGACGGGGCGACCGCCGAGGAGGCCCGGGGGCGCGGGCGGGTGCTATGCCCGGTTCGGCTCCCGGCCGAGGACGGCGGCGACGGGCACGCGCGCGCCGCGGGCGGTCAGCCGCCGCTACTGAAGAGGGGGCCGGTCGGCCAGATGGGCGAGGAGGTGATCCGGGACCACTCCGGATCGCGCTGCCCCGGCACCGTCCGGCCGTCCTCCTCCCACCGGGTGAGCAGCGCGCGGTAGATGGGCGGGTCGGGGGCCTGCCGAACCGATTCTTCGTACCCTGCGGCCGGCGCCCTTCGTCGGCGCCCCACCCTCGGCGTGGAAGTCTCCATCGTGGTCATACCGGGCCAACGCGCCACCGGACCCACGGGTAACCCCGCCCATCCGTTCGACCTGTCCCCACCCCCCGCTGCGCGCCCTCGCCGGCCGACGCCACCCACACCCGGCCCCGCCGTCGCTTGAGGCACGGATAAGCAGGGCTGCCCCCCGCCGAAACGGCGCCGCACTCGCCAACGGACCCGGGGCGAAGCCCCGGGGAACGCCGCGAGGGCGAGTGGGGAGAGGCCCCCGAAACGCCGCTGCCCTCGGCAGACGGTCCGCGGCCCCTGGCGGGAGCTGAGGGCGCCCCCCCGGCAACGGGCCCAGGGCCGAAGCCCCGGGGCACGGCGCGGAGGTTGGCCCCCCGACCTGCGCCGAACCCGGGAAACCGCGCCGCACCCGGCGACGGGTCCGGGGCGAAGACCCGGGACGCGGAGGGTGGCCCCCTGGCGGCGCCACACCCGGACGCCGAGCTGCACCCGGCAATGGGCCCGGGGTCGAAGCCCCGGGGTGCCGCGCGGTGCGCGGAAGGCGGCCTCCTGCTGGCGCCGCACCCGGAAACCGCGCCGCACCCGGCGACGGGTCCG
>NZ_JBHWMB010000060.1:8998-55242 GCF_042730015.1 Streptomyces sp. NPDC059957
GGGCGGCCTCCTGCTGGCGCCGCACCCGGAAACCGCGCCGCACCCGGCGACGGGTCCGGGGTCGAAGCCCCGGGGTGCCGCGCGGTGCGCGGAAGGTGGCCTCCTGCTGGCGCCGCACCCGGAAACCGCGCCGCACCCGGCAAACGGGTCCGGGGCGAAGCCCCGGGGAACGGGGGAAGGGCGGGTAGGGGACAGCCCCGCAGGGCGCCACTCGGACCCCGTCGGCCCGACGCCAAGGCCCCCGACTCCGCCACCCATGCGCCCAGGCATCGGGGCCGTGGGCCCGGAAGGCGGCACAGCCGCTCCACCGCACCCCGCCGGCCCGGCGCCCCGCCCCGCCCCGCCCCGCGGGACCGGGCACGAGTCCGGCGCCGACCGAGCAGAGCTCCGAGCCCCCAGCGGGACCGGCCCGCCGGGCGCCCACCCCGGGCGCCCACGGGGGACCCCAGGCCCGGGGAGGGCGCACCCCCCGTCGACGGCCCGCCCCAACCGGGCCCCCGCACGACGTGTCCACCCGCCAGTTCGTGCCACAACCCTGGCCCCCGCCCCGCAATCTGACGTACCGTCATCTCCGCCCAGGTGTCACCCCTCGCACCCGTATCCGGAGGTTCGCCATGCCCGCCGACCGGCCCGTTCCGCTCGATGAATACCCAATCCACCAGGCCCCGTTGTCGATGAAGCACCTCGTCACCGGCGACCGCAACGCCTATGACCGCTGCATCTTCCACGTCTTCGACCACGCGGGCCGCGCCGTCCTGATCCTCGGTCTAGGGGTCTACCCCAACGCCGGTGTCATCGACGCCTACGCCACCCTCCGCGTCGGCGACGAACTCCTCGCGGTGCGAGCCTCCGACGCCCTCACCGACGACCGCATGAACCTCTCCGTCGGCCCGCTCCGCATCACCGTCGACGAACCCCTCCGGCAGCTCACCCTCTCCTGCGCCGCCGACCCCGAGGACCCCGACGGGCTCTCGTACGAGATCACCTGGACCGCCGGGTTCCCCGCCGTGTGGGAGCCGCACCACACCCAGCGCCGGGGCGACCGCCTCATCCTCGAAGGCCGCCGCTTCGTCCAGGCGGGGAGCGTCACCGGCACCATCCGCGCCAAGGGCGAGGAATTCATCCTGGACGCAGACTGGACCGGCACCCGCGACCGGAGCTGGGGCGTGCGCCCGATCCCCGGCGAGGAGGGCGGCCGCGCCGCCGAGGAGCACCGGCCCGAGGGCTTCCACTGGCTCTGGATCCCCGTCCGGTTCGAGGACCGCTTCCTGATGGTCATCACCCAGGAGGACGCCGACGGCCACCGGGCCCTCAGCGAGGCCGTCCAGGTGTTCCCCGAGGGCAGCGGCCGCCACGACGTACAGCTCGGCTGGCCGCACACCGACATCCGCTACCGCCCGGGCAGCCGCCACCCCGAGAGCGCCGTCGTCCACCTCACCGACCCGGCCGGCCGCAAGCCCCTGGAACTCGGCGTGGAGATCCTGAACTCCTCCCCGCTCGCCGTCGGCGCCGGCTACCCGCCCGCCTCCGACTGGCAGCACGGCACCTGGCAGGGCCGCGGCTGGACCGACCGCCGCACCTACGACCTCTCCGACCCCACGGCCCACCCCATGGCCGCCTTCGGCGTCACCGACCACTCGGCCCGCTTCACCCTCGAAGGCCGCACCGGCTACGGAATCTTCGAGCACGGCAGCTTCGGCCGCCACGACCCCAGCGGCTTCGCCGACTACAGCTCGGTGGCCCCGTAACCCCGGCCCACCGGACGGAACGCCCACCACCAGCACCTCAACCTCGACCTCGACCTCAACCTCAACAGTCAAGCCAGAGAAGGGGTTTCCCATGGCAGGACCGGCACCGCGCCCCCGTACCTCCACCCGCGAACCCGAGGAGCTGGGCCGGCGCCTCGCCGCCTGGCTCGACACCGAGCTCCCCGGCGCGAAGGTCACCAACATCTCCGTCCCCGGTTCCAACGGGATGTCCAGCGAGACCCTGCTCTTCGACATAGAGCACCCCGACGCCCCGATCCGCGCCTGCGCCCTGCGCCTCGCCGCCGACCCGGCCGCCTACACCGTCTTCCCCACCTACGACATGCCCCGCCAGCACCGGGTCATGAGCCTGGTCGCCACCCACACCGACCTGCCGGTCCCGCGCGTGCAGTGGCTGGAAGAGGACCCCGGCCCGCTCGGGGCACCCTTCTTCGTGATGGCCCGCGCCGAAGGACGCGTACCGCCCGACGTGATGCCCTACACCTACGAGGGGAACTGGCTGCACTCCGCGACCGACGCGCAGCGCGCCGAGCTCCAGGAGTCGAGCATCGCGCTGCTCGCCCGCCTCCACGACCAGTTCCCTTCGGAGGAGGCACGGTTCCTCCTCCCGGAGGGCGACGGAAGCCCGCTGCGCCGACACGTCGAGTCCCAACGCGCCTACTACGACTGGGTGGTGGCGGGGAAGTCCCGATCACCGCTGCTGGAGCGGGCGTTCGCCCGCCTCGAAGAGCTCTGGCCGGACGACGAGGGCGGCCCGGCGGTCCTCAACTGGGGCGACGCGCGCATCGGCAACGTCATCTACCAGAGCGACGGCTTCGAACCGGTGGCCGTGCTCGACTGGGAGATGGCGGCCTGCGCCCCGCGCGAGGTCGACCTGGGCTGGACGGTCTATCTGCACTGCTTCTTCCAGGACCTGACCGTCAGTTTCGGCCAGCCGGGCCTGCCGGGCTTCCTGCGCCGGGAGGACATCGAACGCCGGTACGCCGAACTCACCGGGCACACGCCGCGGGACATGGAGTTCCACACGCTCTACGCCGCCCTGCGGCACGGGATCGTGATGCTGCGCATCGCCTACCGGCAGGCGCACTTCGGCGAGGTCGAGATCCCGGCGGACCCCGACGGCTTGATCCTGCACCATGCCAGCCTCACGGCCATGGTGCAGGGAACGTACTGGTAAACCCCTTGAACCCCCGGCAGTCGCTCGGCCCGGGGATCAGGCGGCCTGCGCGTGCTGGCGCATCTGCGGCATCGCCGCGGGCGCCGGCATCCGCACGGGACGCGAGCCGGGGCCGCCGACGTGCGAGAAGGGCTGCGTGCGCCAGTCCAGCCCCTGGGGCAGTGCCAGGTGGACGACGGGCTCCAGTTCGAGCTCCTGGGCGAGCTCGTCGCCGCCGAACCCGAGGGTGGGAAGCGCGTCGGACGCGGGCCGCCCGGTGCCCGCGCACACCGTGAGCCCGAAGGGGTTCCACGGGGTGAGGCAGAGGGCGTGCTCCGGCAGGAACTCCTCGTCCGCGACGAGGGCGATCGACTGGCCGCAGTCGGGGCAGGTCGCGTGGTGGATCTCGAATCCCTCGGCGTCGTATTCGAGGTACTCGTCGTCGTCGGCGTAACCGCTCTCGACGCTTTCCAGGGGCTCCGGTTCGATGCGACCGGCGCGCTTGGTGTTCAGCATGGATGTACTCCCCCTTGGGTGGGCCGGGCGGGCAGGTTCTTCGGCCACGGCCACCCCAAGCACTTCCCGTCGCGCGGCACGAGTAACCACATCCGGCCGTCGTACGCCCGCTTACCCCTGTGGCCTTGGTCACATGCCTGCCGCAGGTGCCACCTCAATCCGTGGACACGGCTGGGCCTGAACGGTTCGGGGCCGTAAGTTGTGCGGCTATGAGCGCAATGGAGGAGCTGGACCGCCAGATCGTGGATCTGCTCGTGCGGGACGGGCGGATGAGCTACACGGACCTGGGCAAGGCCACCGGACTGTCCACGTCGGCGGTCCATCAGCGAGTACGCCGGCTGGAGCAGCGCGGTGTCATCCGCGGGTACGCGGCCGTCGTGGACCCGGAGGCCGTCGGCCTGCCCCTCACGGCCTTCATCTCGGTCAAGCCCTTCGATCCGAGCGCACCCGACGACATCGCGGACCGGCTGTCCGGGGTCCCCGAGATCGAGGCCTGCCACAGCGTCGCGGGCGACGAGAACTACATCCTCAAGGTCCGCGTGGCCACCCCCCTGGAACTGGAAGACCTCCTGAGCCGCCTGCGCGCCCTGGCCCACGTCTCCACCCGCACGACGGTGGTCCTCTCCACCCCGTACGAGGCCCGCCCGCCCCGGGTGTAATTCCAGCCTCGCCGGCGTTTGAGGCGCGGGGCCCGGGGCGGAGCCCCGGGAGCGACGCCGCGCGGAGAAGGGGTCCGGGGCCCCGGGGAGCGGGGAGGGGCGGGTAGGGGCCCCCGGCCCCCCGCAGAGGGGCCGTGTTCCGCGAGGCGGACCGCACCCGCCAGACTGTCGGCATGACAGACCGCACCGCCGACTCCGCCAACGCCGCCGGAGGCCACCGCGCCACGGACCCCACCCCCACCGCCGGAGGCACCCGTACGGTCCTCCTGCGCGGCGGCGAGGTCCACAGCCCCGCCGATCCCTTCGCCACCGCGATGGTCGTGGAGCGCGGCCACATCGCCTGGGTCGGCTCCGAGGGCGCCGCGGACGCCTTCGCGCAGGGTGTGGACGAGGTCGTCGACCTCGGCGGGGCGCTCGTCACCCCCGCCTTCACCGACGCCCACGTGCACACCACGTCCGCCGGCCTCGCCCTGACCGGCCTGGACCTCTCCACGGCCGCCTCCCTCGCCGAAGCCCTCCAGCGCGTGCGCGCGTACGCGGACGGCCGTCCCGCCGACCGGGTGCTGCTCGGCCACGGCTGGGACGCCGCCCGCTGGCCCGAACGCCGCGCGCCCCGCAGGCAGGAGCTCGACGAGGCCACCGGCGGCCGCCCGCTCTATCTCAGCCGCATCGACGCGCACTCCGCCGTGGTGACCACGGCGCTGCTCCGGCTCGTACCCGAGGCGAGCGCGGCGGCCGACGAGCCGCTGACCCGCGACGCCCACCACGCCGTGCGTCGCGCCGCGCTCGGCGCGCTGACCCCGGCCCAGCGCGCCGAGGCCCAGCGAGCGGCCCTGGACCGGGCCGCTTCCCTCGGGATCGGCTCCGTCCACGAGTGCGGCGGCCCGGAGATCTCCTCGCCGGAGGACTTCGCGGCCCTCCTGGAGCTGGCACGGACCCACCCCGGCCCCCGGGTCTTCGGCTACTGGGCCGACCGGGACCTCGCCCTGGTCGAGGAACTCGGCGCCGTCGGGGCCGCCGGCGACCTCTTCGTCGACGGAGCCCTCGGCTCGCACACCGCCTGCCTGCACGCCCCGTACGCCGACGCGGCCCACACCGGCACCGATTACCTCGACGCGCGGGCCGTCGCCGAACACGTCGCCGCCTGCACCGAGGCGGGCCTCCAGGCGGGCTTCCACGCCATCGGGGACGCCGCGATCACCGCCGTGGTCACCGGGGTCCGGGCCGCCGCCGACAAGGTCGGCCTGGACCGCGTCCGCGCCGCCCGGCACCGCGTCGAGCACGCCGAGATGATGACCCCGGCCACCATCGCCGCCTTCGCCGAGCTCGGCCTCACGGCCTCCGTGCAGCCCGCCTTCGACGCGCTCTGGGGCGGTGAGCAGGGCATGTACGCCGACCGGCTCGGCGCCGACCGCGCCCGCACCCTCAACCCGTACGCGGCCATGCTCAAGGCCGGCGTCCCGCTCGCCTTCGGCTCCGACGCCCCGGTCACCCCGCTCGACCCCTGGGGCACCGTCCGGGCGGCCGCCTTCCACCACACGCCCGCCCACCGCATCTCCGCACGGGCCGCCTTCGCGGCCCACACCCGGGGCGGCTGGCGGGCCCTGGGACGCGACGACGCGGGCATCCTGGTCCCCGGCGCCCCGGCCGACTACGCGGTCTGGGACACGGCCGAACTGGTGGTGCAGGCCCCCGACGACCGGGTCGCCCGCTGGTCCACGGACCCCCGTTCCGGCACCCCCGGACTGCCTGACCTGACCCCCGGCGGAGAGCTGCCGGTCTGCCTGGCCACCGTGGTCGGCGGCCGGGAGGTATTCGTACGCCCACAGGGGTGATCCGGGAGGTCGCGGTTCGGTGAGCGCGGCCGGACCCGGATAGGTTCGGCCGGGTCCACCAGCGGACGTCCCGACCGGACGGAGCCGATCGCACAGCCGCGCCCGCGCCTCGGGGGCGAGGGAAGGTTTCGCCGCAAGGGTGTCCCCCCTGCTCCGAAGGAGCTTGGGGGCGGGTGGCCTCAGATCGGGGCCCTGCGGTCCAGTAGACAACGGTCAGGCGGCCCGCAGCCAGCGGGAGCCGGTCCGGCCCGAAGGACCGCGGGCCCCGATCGCTGTTCTAAAATCATCCTCTGCGACACGACGTACAGGATGTACGAGAACGCAAAAGGGGAATCAGTGAGCGACGGCGGACAGCGAAGCTACGGACCGCTCGGCACGGCCTTGGTGATCATTCCGACCTACAACGAGGCGGAGAACATCGGGCTGATCGTCGGCCGCGTCCGCGCGGCTGTACCCGGGGCCCACGTCCTGGTCGCCGACGACAACAGCCCGGACGGCACCGGAAAGCTCGCCGACGAGCTGGCCGCCGGTGACGACCAGGTCCACGTCCTGCACCGCAAGGGCAAGGAAGGGCTCGGGGCCGCCTACCTGGCGGGCTTCGGGTGGGGCCTGGAGAACGGCTACGGCGTCATCATCGAGATGGACGCCGACGGCTCCCACCAGCCCGAGGAGCTGCCGAGGCTGCTCACCGCCCTGGAGGGCGCCGACCTGGTGCTGGGCTCCCGCTGGGTGCCGGGCGGCCGGGTGGTCAACTGGCCCAAGAGCCGCGAGTTCCTCTCCCGGGGCGGGTCCACGTACTCCCGGCTGATGCTGGGAGTCCCGATCCGCGACGTGACCGGCGGCTACCGCGCCTTCCGCCGCGAGACCCTCGAAGGGCTGGGCCTGGCCGATGTGGCCTCCGCCGGCTACTGCTTCCAGGTCGACCTGGCCCGCAGGGCCGTGCAGAAGGGCTTCCGCGTGGTCGAGGTGCCCATCACCTTCGTCGAGCGCGAGTTCGGCGACAGCAAGATGAGCAAGGACATCGTGGTGGAGGCCCTCTGGCGGGTCACCCAGTGGGGCATCAAGGAGCACGCCGGCAAGCTCTCGGACAAGGTGTCGGACACGCTGACGGGCAAGCGGACGGGCAAGGCCGGGGGCAAGTAGCCCGCGCCGGGCGGTCCGCCACCCCTAGGGGATGTCCGGTACCTCCGGCTGAGGACGTCTTTACGCCGGCCCGGGCACACTGGGGATATGACGACCGGAGTTCCGACCTCTACGGCCCCCCGGCGGCGTTCGCCCGCCCGTACGTACCTTCCCCTGGCCATCGCGGCCTGGTTGATCCTGGAGATCTGGCTGCTCGGCCAGGTCGCCGGGCTGATCGGCGGCGGGGGCGTCGCCCTGCTGCTCGCGGGCGGCCTGGTGCTGGGTGCGGTGGTCATCAAGCGTGCCGGGCGCCGCGCCTTCAAGAACCTGACGGACACCTTCCAGCAGGCCCAGGAGGGCCGTCAGCCGACTGGGCCGCAGCCCGGCAAGCCCGGCACGGGCAACGGCCTGACCATGCTGGCAGGCCTCCTCCTGATGATGCCCGGCCTGATCTCCGACGCGGCCGGTCTGCTGCTCCTGCTCCCGCCCGTCCGCGCCCTGATCGGCCGCAGGGCCGCCCGCTCCCTGGAGCGGAAGATGGCCTCCGCGCCGGCCGGCTCCTTCGGGGACGCGTTCCAGCAGGCCCGGATCCACTACCCGGACGGCAAGGTCGTCCCGGGCGAGGTCATCCACGGCGAGGTCATCCGCGAGGACGGGCCGCAGCGGCCCGACAACGGCCACCGGCCGCCGCTGACCCCCTGAGCCACAGAGCCGGCCCCCTGAGCCACGGACAAAGCCGAGGGGCCCCACCACATTGCGTGGTGGGGCCCCTCGGCTTCGTGCTGTCTTACGGTGCTGCGGTGATGCTCGCCGCTGTGCTGCGTCCGGCTGTCAGGCGGACTTGCGGCTGTCCCGCGGATGCACGGCAATGTTCATGGCGCCGGAACGAAGGACCGCGAGCCTCTCGGCAAGCACTTCCTCCAGCTCCTCGCGGGTGCGCCGCTCCATGAGCATGTCCCAGTGCGTTCGCGCAGGCTTGCCCTTCTTCTCTTCGGGCCCATCCCCGTCAACCAGGAGTGCCATGGCGCCACACGCCTTGCACTCCCACTCCGGCGGAATTTCTGCCTCAACCGAGAACGGCATCTCAAATCGATGTCCGTTCTGGCATGCGTACTCCACCGCCTGGCGCGGGGCCAGATCGATGCCGCGGTCCGTCTCGTAGCTGGTAACCACGAGCCGCGTACCGCGGAGAGCTCGCTCACTCATGAATCGTGCCTCCCGGGCTTGTCGCCCACAGGACAGGTGTCGCTGTCGTCGTCATCCGGTCAACGTCCGGTCGGCGGTATAGATTCCCGCTCCGGGTCATGCGTCGCCCGTCGTACCGCCCCTTGTTGTACCCACCAGTGCCCGTTTTGTCACATCTGGCAGCAGATGTCACCCAACGTCTTCACTTCATAAGCACGCAGTAACGGTCCGCCTGGCAGGCCAAAGGCGTACACTACCGGCCCTTAGCTTGAACGTCGAAATTCGTTCCGAATTCGTGCGGCCGCGGTTCCGCCGGAGCCGGCGGAACCGTCGGATCCGCAGGATCCCCGGTCAGATCCGCTCGGGTACAGGATTCCCCGCCGCCTCCACCGCACGCCGCACCGGCACTCGGGCGAGCAGCACGAAACCCAGTGCGAAGAAGACCACCAACGAGATGATCGCGTCCCGGTAGCTGCCCGTGACCTGGTACGTGAGCCCGAAAACGAGCGGTCCCACCCAGCTCAGCCCCCGGTCGCTCATCTCGTACGCCGAGAAGTACTCGGCCTCCTTGCCCGCCGGGACCAGGTGCGAGAACAGCGAGCGCGACAGCGCCTGGCTGCCGCCCAGCACCAGCCCGATCATCGCGGCGAGTGCGAAGAACCACACCGGGGTCCGGGCCGGCAGGAAGTATCCGGCGGCCAGCGTCACGCCCCAGGCCGCCAGCGATCCGAGAATCGTCCGCTTGGCGCCGTACCGGAGGGCCAGCCGGCCCATCCCCAGCGCACCCGCCACCGCGAGGACCTGGACGAGCAGGATCGCCCCGATGAGGGTGGACTGCTCCAGCTTCAGCTCCTCCGACCCGTAGATCGAGGCCTGGGAGATCACCGTCTGCACGCCGTCGTTGTAGATCAGGTACGCCAGCAGGAACGACAGGGTCAGGGGGTAGCGCCGCATGTCCTTCAGGGTGGCGATGAGCTGCTTCCAGCCGCTGACGGCCGGGGCCGCCCCCGGCTCCCGGACCACGGCGCGGTCCCGCAGCCGGCGCAGCGGAATCAGCGCGAAGGCCCCCCACCACAGGCCCGCGGAGGCCAGGCAGATGCGGATCGCCATGCCCTCGGTGAGACCGAAGGAGTCGTGGCCCATGTAGAGCGCCAGGTTCATCACGAGCATCAGCGAGCCCGAGGTGTACCCGAAGGCCCAGCCGCGCGAGGAGACCGTGTCCCGCTCGTCCGGCGTGGAGATCTGCGGCAGATAGGCGTTGTACAGCACCATCGAGACCGACAGCGAGGCGTTCGCCACGATCAGGAGCAGCCCGCCCAGCAGGTAGCGCTCGCCGGCCAGGAAGAACATCCCGGCCGTCGCCGCCGCCCCCGTGTACGCGGCCACGGCCAGCAGCGGCTTCTTGCGGCCGGTCCGGTCGGCGACCGCCCCCGCCAGCGGCATGAGCAGCACGGCCAGGATCACCGAGGCGGACACCGTGTAGGCGAAGAAGGAACCGGCCCGCACCGGGACGCCCAGCGGATGCACGAAGCCCTCGGCGTCGGCCGCGGCCTTGGCGATCGACGTGAGGTACGGCCCGAGGAACACGGTGAGCACGCTCGCCGAGTACACCGACACCGCGAAGTCGTAGAAGTACCAGCCGCGCTGCTCGCGCTTGCGCGCGGCCGTCGCCGCCGCGGCGGCTCTGCCGTCCTCGGCCCCCGGTTCCGCCTCGTCCGTCGTCTGCGCACTCATCGGTGCCCCCTCGCTGTCCCCGTACCGCTGCGGCCGCCGCCACCTGGCGCGCAGCCGAACGGGCCGGTCAGGCCCAGGCTCCGCGCCGGTCCAGCACCGTGCGCAAGATGTCGATCCGGTCGGTCATGATGCCATCGACTCCCAGGTCCAGGAGAGCCTCCATGCGTTCCGGTTCGTTCACGGTCCACACGTGCACCTGGAGCCCCCGCTCGTGGGCCGTCCGCACGAACCTCCGGTCCACCACGCGAATGCCCGCCTGGGTCTCCGGCACCTGCGCCGCCACCGCGCCCGCGCGCAGCGCCGCGGGGATCGCGTACGACCGCAGCCGCAGCCCGAACACCCCCGCCACCCCGTACGAGGTCGCGAGGCGGGGGCCGGCGATCTTCTGGGCCCGGGCGACCCGGCGCTCGGAGAAGGAACCCACGCACACCCGGTCCCAGACCCCGGTCCGAGCGATCAGGCCGACCAGCGGGTGCACGGCGGACTCGTCCTTGAGGTCCACGTTCCACCGGGCGTCCGGGAACTCCTCCAGCAGGTCCTCGAAGAGCGCGAGGGGCTCGGTCCCGCCGGCCCGGACCTCGCGGATCCGCTTCCACGGCAGCTCCCGGATGCGCCCCTGGCCATCGGTGACCCGGTCCAGGGTGGCGTCGTGGAAGGCGACCAGCTTCCCGTCGGCGCTGGCGTGCACATCGGTCTCGAAGTACCGGTAGCCCGCGGCGGCGGCCCGCCGGAAGGCCGCGGCGGTGTTCTCCAGCCCGTCCGCTGCCCCACCGCGGTGCGCGAAGGGGATGGGACCGGGGTGGTCGAGGTAGGGGTGGGGTTGGCGTACATGCGTCACCGCGGCAGTATGCCCCCTGCTCCCGCCGGTGCGGGAGTGCCCCGATGGCCGCCCGGTGAACGGCCCGCCGGATCAGTTCCGCAGCACCCATGGATCTACGCCGGAGTACACGTACGCGGCCCGGTACCGCGGGGCGTCGTAGTACCGCGCCTCACCCCGCTGGACCGCCACCAGCGAGTCCGGCCCCCGCCACCCGGAATGGCGCGGGGGAAGAGGTCGAGGGTCATCCTCCGGACGCTACAGGCGGGCCCGATTCCTGGGCCTGCCCATTTCGGGCGGAGGACTCCGTGGCACCCTGGACCCCGTAGAACCAATCCAATGCAGGCCCGCGCGGGCCGGCAGAGGCCAATTCGACGAAGGTGGACCGGACGACATGGCGCAGTGGACCTCGGCCGTCGGTGCCGCACAGCTCGGCCGGCTCATCACCTCACAGCAGGGCCGGACCGCCGCGCCCGGCGGGCGCAAGCTGCCCGCGTACCGCACGCTCGCCGACGGCGTACGCCTGCTCGTCCTCGAAGGCCGCATCCCCGTGGCCGCCCGGCTCCCCGCCGAGCGGGAACTGGCCGTCGCGCTCTCCGTCAGCCGCACCACCGTCGCCGCCGCCTACGAGGCCCTGCGCGGCGAGGGGTTCCTCGAATCCCGCCGGGGCGCGGGCAGCTGGACCTCGGTGCCCGCCGGCAACCCCATGCCGGCCCGCGGCCTGGAGCCCCTGCCCCCCGAGTCCCTCGGCTCGATGATCGACCTCGGCTGCGCCGCGCTCCCGGCCCCCGAGCCCTGGCTCACCAAGGCCGTCCAGGGCGCCCTGGAGGAGCTCCCGCCGTACGCCCACACCCACGGGGACTACCCGGCCGGCCTGCCCGCGCTGCGCCGCATGCTCGCCGACCGCTACACCGAGCGCGGCATCCCGACCATGCCCGAGCAGATCATGGTCACCACGGGCGCGATGGGCGCCATCGACGCCATCTGCAGCCTCTTCGCGGGGCGCGGCGAGCGGATCGCCGTCGAATCCCCCTCCTACGCCAACATCCTCCAGCTCATGCGCGCCGCCGGGGTCCGCCTGGTGCCCGTCGCCATGGGGGAGGGGCTGAGCGGCTGGGACATGGACGTCTGGCGCCAGGTGCTGCGCGACTCCGCCCCCCGCCTGGCCTACGTGGTCGCCGACTTCCACAACCCGACCGGGGCCCTGGCCTCCGACGAGCAGCGCCGCGCGATGGTCGAGGCGGCCCGCTCGGCCGGTACCGTCCTCGTCGCCGACGAGACCATGGTCGAGCTCCAGTTCGACCCGGTGATGGAGATGCCCCGCCCCGTCTGTTCCTTCGACCCGGCCGGCTCCACCGTCATCACCGTCGGCTCCGCGAGCAAGGCCTTCTGGGCCGGGATGCGCATCGGCTGGGTCCGCGCGGCCCCCGACGTCATCCGCAGCCTGGTGGCCGCACGCGCCTACGCAGACCTGGGCACCCCCGTGCTGGAACAGCTCGCGGTGGACTGGCTGATGCGCACCGGAGGCTGGGAGAAGGCCGTGGAGATCCGCCGCGACCAGGCCCGCGAGAACCGGGACGCCCTGGTGGCGGCGGTCCGCCGGGAGCTGCCGGACTGGGAGTTCCGGGTCCCGCTCGGCGGCCTGACGCTGTGGGCCCGCGCGGGCGGGCTCTCCGGTTCCCGGCTGGCCGAGGTGGGGGAGCGGGTCGGAGTGCGGGTCCCCTCGGGGCCGCGGTTCGGTGTCGACGGGGCCTTCGAGGGGTACGTCCGGCTCCCCTTCACCGTCGGCGGGCCGGTGGCCGAGGAAGCGGCGGCCCGGCTGGCCGCCGCGGCCCGGCTGGTGGCCACGGGAGCGGGCGGCGGCGGGGCGGAGCCGCCGCGCACCTTCGTCGCGTAGGAGCGGGAAAGGTCCGGAAGGGACGCCCTACGGGGCGTCCGCCGGGACCTCGGGGATCTCGGACGCGTCGATCGCCGGGGCCTGTGCCTGGGCGGGCGGCTGGACGATGTGCAGCGGCTTGCCGAGCGTGACGTGGTCCGGGACGGGCTTGGGCGGTGCCTGCCGCTCGGGCAGCAGGTCCAGTACCGCCTGCCGGTGCCCCGGGTGGGTGGCGTCGTCGTACGGGTCCGGCGTGGCCGGCACCTGGAGCCGGTGCACGGGGCCGGCGCCGAGCCGGGCGTACCCGCGTCCGGGCGGCAGTACGGCCGTCGGCGTGGTGTGCGGGGGCAGCCCCAGCACATCGGCGATCTGCTGGATCGTGGCGGCTCCGAGCACCACGCGGGCCCTCGTGTGCTGCCAGACGGAGTCGTTCAGCAGCTCCAGGTGGTCGAACTGCTCGGCCACCACCACGGTGACGTGCGCGGCGCGCCCGTGCCGCAGCGGCACCTGGAGCTGCGCGATCGGATCGGGGGCGCCCTCGGCGACGGCCAGGTGGGCCAGCACGCTGGGCCGGTCGAGCAGGATCCACAGCGGGCGGCGGGTGTCCTCGGGCGCGGGCCGGCCGGCTTCGCGGGCCCGGTGGGTGGCGATCAGGCGCCGCTCGGTCTCGCGGGCGGCCCATTCCAGGGTGGCCAGCGCCCCGGTCGGCCCGCACTCCACGGCGAGGACTCCGGTGCGGCCCAGGAGGCAGGAGTACTCGCCGGTGCCGCCGCCCTCCACGATCAGGACGTCGCCCCCGTGCCGCAGGGCCTGCAGGGCGACGGAGCGCAGCAGCGTGGAGGTACCGCTGCCGGGCTGGCCCACGGCCAGCAGGTGGGGCTCGGCGGAACGGGCGCCGGTGCGCCAGATGACCGGCGGCACGTCCCGGGGCTCGTCGCCTTCCAGGACGGGCAGGGTGCGCTGCACGGTGCCGGTGTCGGTGAAGCCGAGCACGGTCTCACCGGGGGAGGTGACGAAGGGCTGGGCGGCGATACCTGTGGGCAGCGCCGCCAGCACGCTCAGGTCGAGCTGGTTTCCCTCCTCGTCCCAGTCGAAGAGATACTCCCGTCCGCGCCCGGACTTGGCGTGCAGCAGTGCCTCGATCCGGGCCCTGGAGGCGGCCTCGCCGTCGGTGAAGTAGGCCGGGTAGCGGATGTGGAGCCGGGTGACACGGCCCGCCTCGTCGAACTCGTAGCCGCTGAAGGCCTTGTCCCACTCCCCGCCGTGGGCGAAGAGGGGGCTCGGGTCCTCCGGGATGGAGAAGTACGGCACGAGGGCTTCGTAGAGGGAGCCGAGCCGTTCGGTCTCGGCATCGCTGGGCCCGGTCTTCACCGGGGTGCGGTCGCGTCCCTGCCAGGCCGCCGCCGCCATGAGGGTGATCAGGGCGGTGAGGGGACCGTAGGGGACGAGCGCGACCACGAGGATGCAGGCGGCCCCCAGGAACAGCGCGGGACCACGCTTGTCCTTGGGGGTGTCGCACCACTTGCGCCGTCCGGCCGAGGCCAGGACGCGCAGGCCCCGTCCGATGATGAGGAGCGGATGGAGGACGTCCGTGGCGCTGTCGGCGGCCGTGCGAGCGAAGTCGCGGCCCCGGGTCAGCGACACGGTGCCGCTGCTGAGGATGCGGGGAAGTGGGCGCCGGGCCACGGGCGTCTCCTGGAGTTGTGGATGCTTCGGGGTGGGTGCCGGGGCCGGGCGCTAGAGCTTGATCCCGCCGAGAAGGCTCGCGAGGCTCGCCGTGCTCGCCGTGATGCTGGGGGCGATGGCGGAGCCGGCGAGGAAGAAGCCGAAGAGGGCGCACACGAACGCGTGCGTCAGCTTCATGCCGTCCTTCTTGAAGAACAGGAAGCAGATGATGCCGAGCAGGACGACACCTGAGATGGACAGGACCATGAGTCAGTTCTCCTGGTGGGTGGGGACAGTCACCATCAGTTCTTCCAGGCTCACAGCAAGTATCAATGCGATAAAAGGTGCATATGGGTGAATCCATTAATTTTTCACTTGACCGGCCCATCCCGGCTGGCGCGCCTGACGGGATGGGGGCACGGGGGCCGCAGGGTGATCATTGCCTCGGCCCGCGCCGCTCATGTGCAGGTCCGGGCGTTACTCTGACGCTTCACCCGTACGGACGCAGTGCCGTGCGCAGCCCTGCCCGTGAAAGGCGGTACGACCGATGAGTGAGCACGTCGAGAACGGCTCCCAGGCCTCCCAGGACTCTCCGGCCTCCCAGGACTCTCCGGGCGTTCCCGACGAGGACGTCGTCGAACTGGCCACCAAGATCTTCGACCTCGCCCGCCGTGGTGAGACCGAGACCCTCGCCGCGTACGTCGACGCGGGCGTCCCGGCGAACCTCACCAACGACCGCGGCGACACCCTCGTCATGCTCGCCGCCTACCACGGCCACGCCGACGCCGTCACGGCCCTGCTGGCCCGCGGAGCCGAGGCCGACCGCGCCAACGACCGCGGCCAGACCCCGCTCGCCGGCGCCGTCTTCAAGGGCGAGGAGGCCGTCATCCGCGCGCTGCTCGCCGGAGGCGCCGACCCGAACGCCGGAACGCCCTCCGCCGTGGACACGGCCCGCATGTTCGCCAAGGCCGACCTGCTGGAACTTTTCGGAGCCAAGTAGTCCGTTTTTGGCCGCTCCCTGGCCGGTTCTGGGCTGGTCCAGACCTCACGGGTTGGTCACGGCGGCCTTAAATGTGGTCGCGGCGCACAAACCGCCTGGGTCATCATGGCGTCGGATTCGATTCGCGGACAGGACGGACGGGCAGGAGCGGGCAGGACACAACGGGTGTCCGACCCCCACTCCTGCCGGGGGACCGCCGCCCTGGCCGAGAACACCGACGAGAGTGAGAAGGCAATGGTCTACATCGAGCGGAACCAGACGGCGGACGTCCTCACATGCTGTTACGCGGCCCTGTGAATTCCGATTCCCGGTTGCGTCCCCAGCTTGATTTGAGGCCATTCCCATGTTCGAACCAGTCATAGCGCCGAGCGGCACCCTGCTCGGGCTCCTGCAGCGCGGCCGCGGCGACGGCACGCTGCACGCACTCGCGGCGCCCAGGGCCGAGGCCCTCGCGGCGCTCAACCTCTGCGTGGCCGGCGATCCGCGCCAGGACTGGCAGGTCGAGAACCGCTCCCTGTACTACGCACGCCTGTACCTGGACCTCGACGGCCCCCTGGGCGAGATCGAAGCCCACCTCCTCAGCGTCGACGACCTCGTCGACGAGGACGACCGCCGCACGGGCCTCGCCCTGTCCGTCCTGGGCCACCTGGCCTCGTACGGCCGCGACGACGCGCTCATGCTGCTGCGCCGCTACGCCGCCACGGGCGCCAACTGGGCCTGGGCCCTCGACGAACTCGCCCTGCGCGACGACGACGAGGGGCTGCGCTCACTGGCCTCCCCCGTCCTCGCCCGGTTCCCCGCCACCGCCGAGGGTGAGGCGCGGCTCGCCGCCGCCGTCCGCGACGCCTACGAGCCCAGGCCCTGGTGCCTGTGGGAAGAGGGCCCCGCCTATGGCGAACGGCTGCGCGCAGCCCGCCAGCAGGGCTCCTTCGACCGCTGGCAGCGCCAGCTCACCCCCCGCGGCCCCCAGCCCGGCTGGGGCGTCCAGGCCGTCTTCGACTGGGCCGCCGACGGACTGCGCCGGGGCACCCCCCTGCACGTCCCGGCCGCCCGCTGCCTCGCCGCCGTCGCCACCCCCGAAGACCGCTCCGCGATCCTGGCGGCCGCCGCCGGCGCGTCCGGAGAGGCCGCCCGCGCCACCGCGCTGCCCCACCTGGTCCTCGCCGAGCCGGAGAACCCGGCCGTACTGGACCTCATCGAAGCCGCCGGCGACGAGCCGGCCGTAGCCGCCTACGAGCGCATGTGCGGCCCCGCCGCCGTCGAGCGGGCCCGACGCTGGGTCCAGCGCCCCGACGCCCTGGGAACGGCCGCAGGGACCCTCCTGGCCGCCCGCGGCGGAATCGAGGACGCCCCCCTCGTCCTCGGTGCCCTGCGCTCCACCGTCCGCGGCTCCGGCCCGGACTCGACGCCTCTGTTCACCCTGGTCGACGGAGCCGGCAGGCTCCGCATCGACTGCGCGGCGCCGGTACTGCGCCACATCTACCGCGAGACGGCCTCCTCCCACCTGCGGGGCCGCGCCGCGCGGGCCCTGGCGGCGACGGACCCCTCCTTCGCGGCGGGCTTCGCCGTCGAGTGCCTGTGGGACTGCGAGGAGACCACCAGGGAGGTGGCCGCCCGCCACGCCGAGACGGCCGACGCCCGAGTGGCCCCCCGCCTGCGCAGGCTGGCCGCGGACCCGGCCGAGGAAGAGGACGTCCAGTCGGCGGTACGGAGCCGGATCGCTCCGGAGTCGGCCGTGTAGCCGCGGAGCCGCGCACCCCTCCGGAGTCGGCCGTGTAGCCGCGGAGCCGCGCACCCCTCCGGAGTCGGCCGTGTAGCCGCGGAGCCCCACCCCCCCCAGAAACCCCCCCCCCCCCCGGCCAGAGAAACGGACCGGGGCCCCGCTGTCGGTTGCCGACCGTCGGGCTACGGCTTGCGCGGAGGGCTCGTCGACGGGCTCGCCGTGGCGGTTCCGCCCGTCCGGGCCTCCTTCTCGCGCTGCTCCTTCGAGACCCGCTGCTTGTCCTTGAGCACCGCGGCCTCCTTCGGGCTCAGGGTCCGCTTGGGGGCCTGGGCGGGGTCGGCGTAGACGGGTACGCAGGACGGCACCTTCGACGTCTCGACGGCGCCGAAGCCGACCGGGTGGACGTCCGAGGCGTCCACGGGCGTGCTCACCACCAGCGTGTGGCCCGGCGGCACGGTCTCCGGGGTGATCATCATCTGTGCGGACTCGTCCCGGGCGCCGGCGAACTCGCCCCCGCCCTCCCCGGGAGTGAGCCCCTGCGGGTAGGCCACGCTCGACGGGCACTGCTCCGAAGGTTTGCGCGGCACCACCGCCACCGTGATCCCCAGCTCCCGCAGCTCGCGGGCCGTCCCGTCGACCCCGTCCGGGTGGAAGATGTGAACCGAGATGGTGCCGTCGTCGTTTCGGGACACGGCGTACGCGGGCGACGTACCGCCGCCGTCGCCGAGCACCGGCAAGGCCACCAGACCCGCGACCGCCGCCGCCACCGCGCCGAGGGCCATCGGGATCCGGTAGCGCCGGGCGGTTGACCGGGAAGGGGCGGCGGCGGGGGGCTGGTCCGCGGCGATGGCCATGAGCTCGGCCTTCAGCCGCTCCTCGAACGCGTTGGGCCTGCTGCTCATCGGACTACCTCCAAGTGCGGTTCCGGGGTGGGGAACGGGGCGGGTTCGGTGGCGCGCAGGGCGCGCCGGGCACGGTGCAGGCGCACGCGGACCGTCGTCGTGGTGACGCCCAGGGCCTGCGCCGCCTCCGCCGGCGTGAGGCCGTCGACGACGACCAGGTCGAGCGCCGCGCGCAGCGGCTCGGACAGGGCGGCGTGCCGCTCGGCGACGGCCCGGTAGGCCCGCTCCGCGTCGATCCGCTCCTCCAGCGCGGCCACGTCCTCGTCGTCGAGGAGCCTGCGGCCGCTGAGCCGGGCCAGGGCGCCGCTCTCGCGGGCCAGACCGCGGGCGTGGCCCGACAGGACATTGCGGGCGATGCCGAACAGCCAGGCGACCGGCACGCCCCGGTCGGGCCGGTAGCCGCCCGCCGACCCCATCGCCGCGAGGAAGACGTCCGCCGTCAGGTCCGCCGCCGCGTGCGGATCGGCGACCCGGCGGGTGACGAAGCCGAGGACGGCGTCGACGTGCTCCTCGTAGAACCTGCCGAACCCCTCGGGCGTGGTGAGATCCGGTGGCCCGGCCTCCCCTGATGGGTTTCGCACCCGTTTCCTCCCCGGTGTGTGGGGCCCCTGCGGCCCCGTTCACCCGTACTTGGCATCTGCCGCGCGAAGCGTTTCACCGGCCGGGCACGGCCGCTCGCACATGCCGCGCACGGCGCGCTCCCACATGCCCCGCCTCAGCGGCTCCGCACGAACCGCACGGGGACCCCCGGCCGGGCCTGGGCCGCCGCGTCGAGCGCGGGGCCCGGCGGGACGACGCCGACGACCGGATACCCGCCGGTCACCGGGTGGTCGGCCAGGAAGACCACCGGCTGCCCGTCCGGCGGAACCTGAACCGCACCGAGCACCATCCCCTCGCTCGGCAGCTCCCCGCTCCGGGCCCGGACCAGCGGCGGCCCCTCCGTGCGCAGCCCGATGCGGTTCGAAGCGGCCGAGACCCGGTACACCGCCCGCAGCAGCCGCCCCGTCACCGACTCCGACGCGAACCAGTCGGCCCGCGGCCCCAGCCGCAGCGGCAGCACCAGTTCCGCAGACGGGCCCGGCGCCGCCGGGGCGTCCGCCCCGGCCACCGGATCCGGACCGGGCGCGCCCACCGGCAGCAGCGCCCCCGCCGACAGGACCGGCGGGCCCAGGCCCGACAGCAGATCGGTCGAGCGACTGCCGAGCACCGGCTCCACCGCGAACCCGCCCCGCACCGCCACGTAGCCGCGCAGTCCCGACTCCGCCCGGCCCACCTCCAGCTCCGCCCCGGCGCGCAGCAGGACCGGGGCTCCCCAGGCCGCCGCGCGCCCGTCGACCCGTACCGCGCAGGGCGCCCCGGTGACCGCCACCACGACCGGACCGCCCACCGCCCGCAGACCCACGCCGTCCAGGGTCGTCTCCAGCGTCGCGGCCCCCGGCGGATTGCCCAGCAGCCGGTTCGCCAGCGCGTGCGCCCCCGTGTCGAGGGCCCCCGAACGGGGGACACCGAGGTGGGCGTACCCGGGCCGGCCCAGGTCCTGGACGGTGGTCAGCGCGCCCGCCCGTACGACCTCCAGCCCCCTCACGGCGCCGCCCCCGCCCCGGCGAACCGCACCCGCACCCCCGGCGCGAACAGCGCGGCCGGCTCGCGCGCCGGGTCCCACAGCACCGCGTCGGTGGACCCGATCAGCTGCCAGCCTCCGGGGGAGGAGCGCGGGTAGACCCCCGCGTACTCGCCCGCGAGGGCCAGCGAGCCCGCCGGTACCGCCGTACGGGGCGTCGCGCGCCGGGGCAGGTGGAGGCGGGCGGGCAGCCCCGTCAGGTAGCCGAAGCCGGGGGCGAACCCGCAGAAGGCCACCCGGAAGGTGATCGCGCCGACGATGCCGGGCACCTCCCCGGGGGACACCCCCCACAGCGCGGCCACCTCCGCGAGGTCCGGACCGTCGTAGCGCACCGGGACCGTCACCGGGAGAGGCCCGTCGGCCGGCGCCGGCGGGGCGACCCGCCAGCGGGCGATCCGGGCCGCGAGGGCGCGTGGCTCCCGTACCCCGTCGAGCAGGACGGTCCGGGCCGCCGGCACGATCTCCCGTACGCCGCCCAGCTCGCCCGCGTCCCGCCGGCGCAGCAGCTCCGCGTGGAGCGCGGCCACCTCCTCGGCGGAGTCCACCTCCAGCAGCAGCGCCCCGGCGCCGGCCTCCAGCGCCCTCACGCGAAGGCCTCCACCCGGACCCCGGCGCCGCCGAGCGCCCCGCGGACGCGCAGGGCCAGCTCCGCCGCCCCGGGGGTGTCCCCGTGCAGGCACAGGGAACGGGCGGCCACCGGGATCCGGGAGCCGTCGGCGGCCGTCACCGCGTGCGAGGCGGCCATGTCCACCGCGCGGGCCACCACGGCCTGCGGGTCGTGGAGCACCGCGCCCGGCTCGCCGCGCGGTACGAGGGTGCCCGCGGGGGTGTAGGCGCGGTCGGCGAAGGCCTCCGGGACGGCCGCCAGCCCGGCCCGCCCGGCGGCGGCGAGCAGCAGGGAACCGGGCAGCCCGAGCACCGGGAGCCCGCCGGGACCGGCCGCGAGCAGCACGCCGGCCACGACGGCTTCGGCCTGGCCGGCGTCGTGCACGGTGCGGTTGTAGAGGGCGCCGTGCGGTTTCACGTACGACACCCGGGAACCGGCCGCCCGCGCGAAGACCTCCAGCGCCCCGATCTGGTAGGCCACCTCGTCGGCCAGCTCACCGGCCGGCACGTCCATGGAGCGGCGGCCGAAGCCCGCCAGGTCCCGGTACGAGACCTGCGCGCCGATCCGCACCCCGCGCGCGGCCGCCAGCTCGCAGACGCGGCGCATGATGGACGGGTCTCCGGCGTGGAAGCCGCAGGCGACGTTGGCGCTCGTGACGACGGACAGCAGGGCCTCGTCGTCGGTCAGTGTCCACCGCCCGAAGCCTTCGCCGAGGTCGGCGTTGAGATCGATCACGGGGCCGGCCGCCGGAGATTCCGGCGTGATCATGGAAGCCATGCGGTGAGCCTAGGGGGTGTCTTGTCGATCAGGCCGGATCAGGGAGCGGGGTCTGGTGCCGTGGATCGCAAGGCGGAGGAGGGAGTCGACGCGGAGCGTCGGCGAGTGACGACAACGCGGCGAGGCGCGGTGCCAGGCGCCGCGAGCCCGGCCTGATCGACAAGACACCCCCTGGGCCGTCTCTTCGGGATCCAGAACGGGGCGCGGGCCGCACTCAGGCCGCCGGCGGGAGGATCGGGCGAACCATCCCGTTTGGGATGTTGTCAGGGTCAGCGCCTAGTCTTTGCCCGTGACTCTCCCTGCCCCGGCGAAGACCCTCCCCTCTCCGGCGTCGGGCCCGGCCGCCGACGAGGGCCTGGCCCGGCGGCTGCGCGCGCTCGCCTGCACCGCCCCGCTGCACGACCTCGACGTACGCAAGGCCAATCTGGCCGGCGAGTACGGGGTCTACGCGATGGCAGAGGTCGCGCTCGCCGCGATCGACCTGGTCACCCTCAACATGGACTTCGACACCGGCGCGGACCACGAGCAGATAGTGGCCCGCCTGCTGCCGCGCGTCGCCGCCCAGGCACCGGCGCGCCCCGCGGCCGAGCACGAGCGGGTGGCCCGCTGGGTGCTGGAGAACCTGATCAACGTCGGCAGTGTCGACCGCGGATTCCGCGCGATCTACGGCACGTTCGGCCCGGACGGGGTGTACGTACGCCGCGACTACGACTTCAAGCTGATCGAGGAAGTCCCGGGCTACGGCGGCGCGGTGTACCTGCGCACCACCGACGAGGCCGTCAACGTCCTGGTCGGCGCCCTCGACACGGACGTGACCAGCGCGCAGATCGCCGCCGAGGTCAAGCTGGAGGTCCTGATCAGCCGGGGCCGGCTCGCCGACGCCCAGCTCGCCGCCGAACAGGCCCGCTACCGCACCGTCCAGTACGCCGAGACCCTGCGCCGCACGCTCGACGCGACCCGCCGCAACGTGCGGGCCGTCGACTGGCTGGTGACCGTCCCCGACATGATCGCGGAGGCCCTGGACCACGTCGCCGACCGCTACCGGCACGAGAACGCGATCCTGACCAACATCCGCAAGGCCCGCGACGAAGCCGAAGAGCCCGACAACAAGCGTCGCGCCGCCGAGCTCGTCGACATCGTCAAGGACTGCATCCGCCGCCACACCCAGCTCCAGTCCCGACTCCTGGACGCGGGCCCGCTCTTCCGCGCCGAACAGGACCGCCAGGCCTTCGCGGCCCCCGCGCCGCGCTCCGGGATCGACCTCTACGGACAGCTGGTGGCCCCCACGCTGCCGCTCCCGGTCGCGCAGGCCATCCGGGTCACGGACGCCTTCTTCGCGTCGGGCGCCGGCCTGCGCACCCCCGTCTCCGTCCGCGTCGCGGACCTGGTGGAGATCCTGCTGACCCCACCGGTGGAGCGCGAACACCTCGGCGTGGAGATGCCGGAGCCGGACCTGATCGCCACCCCCGACGACAGCCGCTTCAGCGAGGAGCAGCTCGCCGCCGCGATGGCCCTCCTGGAACTCCCGCACGACGCCCCGCGCCGCCTGTCCGGCCTCCTCGCGGAAGCCCGCCGCTCCGACCCAGACCTCCCCTACCTGGTCGCCCTGCTGGCCGTCCACGCGGCGAGCCCGGCGGTGGGCACCGCGTACCGCCAGGGCGAGGAGCGGCTTCTCTTCGCGGTCGACGACGGCACGGAACTCGAAGACCCCGAATTCGGCGGCGCGGACCTCATCGTCGGCACCGCCCTCCTGGACGCGGCGGCCATGACGGCGGACCGCACGGAGGCGGCGTGACCCCGCCCTCACCGAACGGGCCCGCCTGTCCCGCCGCCGCACGGCCCCAAGCGCACGCCCGTACGCGAGCCGCTGCCCCGCACCACGCCCGTGCCCGGCGCGCCCGCCCCCGCACTCGTACCTGTACCCGCACCGCCGAGGAGACCCACCCGTGAGCGACCACCACGCCGAGCAGCACCCCGCGTGGAGCGAGCCCGACGCGTACGAGGCACCGGCTCCGGTTCAGGCCCACGCACAGGCCCCGGTCCCGGGGCAGGCCCCGCAGGGACCGCAGGGCCCCGTAACCCCGGCGGACGCCGCGGACGCGGCCCGCCTCGTCGCGTTCGGGCTCCAGCCCAAGCTGCTCCCCGCCCGCGACGCCGAGTACGCCGAACTGCTGCGCCGCTACCGCGAGGACCCCGCCTTCGCCCGGCTCGCCGACGCCGTCGCCACCGGCCTCGGCCTCGTCGTCCTCGAGGTGTCCTCCCGCGCGGGCATGGCCGTGGCCGCCGGAGAGGACTCCGTCTTCGCCGTCCGGATGGGCGACTACGCCCGCCGCACCACCGCCGACTCCGCGGACCGCTTCCTGCACGGCCTCGCCCACCTCGCCGTGGCGGCCCTGGCCTTCCCCCGCCCCGAGGACCTCGCCGACGACGGCTACATCGGCCGGATCACCGTCAACGGCGTCGACGCCTTCGTCCGGCAGACCTGCCGCCGGCTGGAGGAGCGCGCCGAGGAACTCGGCGAGAACACCGACCCGGCGTCCGACGCCCCCGGCCTGGAGGCGGCCTGGCGGGTCTACGCCCGTCGCAGTGCGACCGGCGCCACCAAGGACGCCCGCCGGCTGGCCGGTTCCACCACCGGCATCGTCGGCAAGGCCGCCGCCTTCCTCACCGACTCCGGCTTCCTCCAGCGCACCGGTGACGAGGCCGGAGGCACGTACCGGACCACCCCCCGCTACCAGCTCCAGGTCCGCGACATGGCGGGCAGCGCGGCCATGGCCGAGCTCCTCGACCTGGGCGTGGTCGCCGTCAGCGACGGCTCCGCCAGCCTGCTGCCGCCGCCCGAGGGCGACGACCTCGAACTCGCCGCCGACGCGGGCCTGCCCTTCCACGCCTGAGCCGCCGCACCCCGCCGGGCCACCCGCGACGCCCGCCACCCGTCCCCGTACGACCTACGAAAGACCACGAGAGTCCGCCGCCATGTACGAGCTGTCCCGGATCCGTCTCTACTCCATCGGGCCCGCCGGCGCGCGCTACGCCGACACCGTGCTCGACCTGCGCGGAGTCGGTGAGCCGGTGCCCCATCCGGCACCCGCCCAGGCGGAGTTCTTCGAGGACGAGCCCACCGGCCCGCCGCGCCGCCCCGCGCCCGCCGGCGTGCTCTTCCTGGAGAACGGCGGCGGCAAGTCCGTCCTGCTCAAGCTGATCTTCTCGGTGATGCTGCCCGGCCACCGCAACACCCTGGGCGGCGCCAGCTCCGGCGTCCTGCGCAAGTTCCTGCTGGCCGACGACTGCGGCCACGTCGCGCTGGAATGGCAGCACACCCAGACCGGCGAGTGCGTGGTCGTCGGCAAGGTCAGCGAGTGGCGCGGCCGCCAAGTCTCCAACGACCCGCGCAAGTTCGCCGAGGCCTGGTACTCCTTCCGCCCCGGCCCGGGCCTCAGCCTGGACAACCTCCCGGTGGCCGAGGCCACTTCTGTGCGCCCGCCCGTGGAAGGCGTCTCCGGCGCCCAGGGTCGGCGCCGCACCATGAAGGGCTTCCGCGACGCCCTGACCGAGGCCGGCAAGGCGTACCCGCACCTCGAGGTGTACTTCGAGGAGATCCACGACCGCTGGAACGAGCACCTCACCGAGGTCGGCCTCGACCCCGAACTCTTCCGCTACCAGCGCGAGATGAACGCCGACGAGGGCGAGGCCGCCGGCCTCTTCGCGGTCAAGAAGGACTCCGACTTCACCGACCTCCTGCTGCGCGCCGTCACTGACACCCGGGACACCGACGGCCTCGCCGACCTCGTCCACGGCTTCGGCAACAAGCTCGGCCGCCGCGCCGAGCTGATGGCAGAACGGGAGTTCACCGCGGGCTCCGTGGACCTCCTCACCAAGATCGTCGAGGCCGCTGCGGCACGCTCCCGGCTCCGTGACGTCCACGCCGGGGCCGAACGCCGTACGCGCACCCTCGCCCGGCGCCTGTCCGCCCGCGCCGGCGAGGAGCGCGGGCGCGCCGCCGACCTCGCGCAGCGGGTCACCGCAGCCGCCCACCAGGTCACCGCAGCCGAGTCCGCACGCACCCGCAGCGCCGCCGTCTCGGCCGAACTGGCCTACCGGCACGCCTCGCTGGCCCTGACCGTCGCCGACAAGGCCGCCGCCGCGCAGCGCCGCGAACTCCTCGAAGCCCGCACCCTGCACTCCGCCTGGCAGGCCGCCGAACACGTCCTGCGCCACCGCTCCGCCGCCGACCGCTCCGCCCGGGTCGCCGCCGCGATCCTGGAGGCCGAGCGGGACGCCGCCCCGGCGCTGGCCGCCCGTGCCACCGCCGCCACCGAGCTCGTACGGGCCCTGCACGCCGCCGCCGAGCAGGGCGAGCGGGCCGCCAACGAGGAGGAGGAGCGTTCCGCCGTCCTCCAGGAGACCGGCGAGTCCTCCCACCGCGCCGCCACCGCCGCCGCCACGGCCGCGCAGCGGGCCCGCAGCGAGGCCGAGCACCTGCGCGCCCGTCTCGCCGAGGTCCAGCAGGAGACCGCCGAGGCCGTCCGGGCCGGCTGGCTCGACGACTCCGCCCCCGACGCCGACCCGGCGCGCGCCGCCCTGGCCGCCGCCGACGCGGAGAAGACGGCCGTGGCCGCCTGGGACGAGTCCCGCGAGGCCTCCCGCGCAGCCGCCGAGGCCGCCCGCGAGGCCGCCGCGGCGGAATCCCGCGCGGAACTCACCGCCGCCCGCGCGGCCGACGCCGCCGACGCGGCCGAGGCGGCCCACGACGCCGAGCACCGGGCCGCCACCTCCCTCGCCTCCGCACCGCGCCTGGCGGCCCTCCTGGGCCTCCCTGACGCCCCGGGAGCGACCGGGGCGGGCGGTGGTGCGCCCCAGAGCGCTGCTCCCCAGGGCGGTGCGCCCCACAGCTCCGCAGGATCCCCCGCACCCACCGGCGCCGAGACCGCCGGGCTCACGGTCGCCGACCTCGACCGGGGCGCCGACGAACTGCGCGAACTGCTGACCCGCGGAGTCGCGACCGCCGAACGCCAGCTCTTCGACCTGCGCACCGCCGCCGCCGACGACTCCCGCATCCTCGGCGCCCTCGGCGACGGCGGCCTGCTGCCGCCCGGCCCCGACGTCCTCGCCACCGTCGAGTTCCTCGGCGAACACGGCATCCCGGCCCTCCCCGGCTGGCGCTACCTCGCCCAGTCCGTGGACCCGGCCGACCACGCCGCCGTCCTCGCCGCCCGCCCCGAACTCGTCGACGGCGTGGTCATCACCGACCCCGACACCCACTCCCGGGCCCGCGAGGTCCTCTCCGGCGCCGCCCTGCTGCCCCGCTCCACCGTCGCCGTCGGCACCGCCGCCGCTCTGCTGGCGCCGGTTCCCCCGGCCGGCGACGCCACGGGGTCCGGCATCTTCATCGTCCCGCCGAACCCGGCCATGCACGACGAGCACGCCGCCGACGAGGAGCGCCAGGCGCTGCGCGCCCGCGCCACCGCCCGCGACACCGAGATCCGCGAGCTCGCCGCCCGCCTGTCCGGTGACCGCGAGCTCGCCGCCCGGCTGCTGTCCTGGCGCACCGGCTGCCCGCCCGGCCGCCTCACCGAGCTCGCGGAGCAGGCAGCCGCCGCCCGCGGCTTCGCCGAGGAGACCGACGCCGAGCTCGCGGAGGCCCGTACCGTACGCGCCGAGGCCGACGAGGCCGCCACCGACGCAGCCCGCGTCCGCGACGAGCGCCAGGACACCGCCCAGCGCGCCCGCCGCGTCGCGGACGCCCTGGCCGGCCTCGCGTACCGGCTGCGCGAGCGCGCCGGCTGGCAGACCAAGCTGCGCGAACTCGCCGACGACGCCGCCGAGTCCGAGGCCCGCGCCGAGGTCTGCCTCGACCGCGCCCGGGCCGCCGACGAGGACCGCCGCGCCGCCCAGCGCGCCGCCGACGACGCCCGCCGCACCGCCCGCGCCCTGCGCGCCGAGCGCGCCGAGATCGCCGGAGCCCCCGATCCGCTGCCCGAGGGCGACGGCACGGCCAAGGCCCCGCTCCCGGCGCTGCGCGAGGCCTACCGCGCGGCCTCCCAGCTCTACGAGAAGGTCGGCGTCGGCGCCGACCTGCGCTCCGAACAGGCCCGCGCCGAGAGCGACGAGTCCGTGGCCCTCGCCGAACTGGACCGCCTCACCAACAAGGTCCGTACCCGCGCCGCCCAGCTCCTCGAAGGCACCGACGGGGCCGACGGCCCCTCCCGGCAGGCCGCGGCCGCCCGCGCCGAAGCCCTCGTACAGATGCTGGAGACCCGCGCCTCCACCGCGAGCGAGCAGCTCGGCCGGCTGCGCGGCGAGGCCGAACGACACGCCCCCGCCGAGGGCGAGACGCACACCGAGCTGCCCGAGGAGCTGATCCCCGACAACGTCGAGGACGCCCAGGCGATGCTCCGCACCGCCACCGCCCAACTCGCCGCCCACACCGCCGCCGTGGAGTCCGCCCGCGCGGCCCACGCCGACCTGCTGCGCGCCCACCGCACCGCCGAGGAGGGCGCCGGCGGCTTCGACGAGACCGCGGCCATGCTCCGGGACCTCCTGCGGGACCACACCCACCAGGAGGACGAGCAGGAGCCGGTGACCCACCCCGGCAGCCTGGAGGAGGCCCGCCAGTCGGCCACCGAGGCCCGCCGCGCGCTACGGGCCTGCGCCGCCGACCTGTCGGCCGCCGAGGCCGCCGTCCGCGAGGCGAGCGACATCCTGGTCCGGCACGCCAACGCCAACCGCTACGAGCAGGTACGCACCCCCGCGCGCCAGCAGATCCGCGAACTGCCCGCCTCCGCCCTGCCCGAACACGCCGCGGCCTGGGCCGTGGCCTTCGCCCCCCGGCTGCGCGTCCTCACCGACGAGCTGGCGCAGCTGGAGCGCAACCGGGACAGCATCGTGGACCGGCTGCGCGGCCTCGTGGAATCGGCCCTGGCCACCCTGCGTTCCGCCCAGCGGCTCTCCCAGCTCCCCGAGGGGCTGGGGGAGTGGTCGGGCCAGGAGTTCCTGCGCATCCGCTTCGAGGAGCCCGACCAGGCCACCCTCACCGAGCGGCTCGGCGAGGTCATCGACGAGGCGACCCGCGGCGCCCTGAAGAAGAACAGCACCGCCACCTTCGGCGAAGGCCGCCGCGACGGCATGTCGCTGCTCCTGCACGGGGTCCAGGCGGCCCTGGAGCCCAAGGGCATCGCGGTGGAGATCCTCAAGCCCGACGCGGTGCTGCGCGCCGAGCGGGTCCCGGTCGGCCAGATGGGCGACGTGTTCTCCGGCGGCCAGCTGCTCACCGCCGCGATCGCCCTGTACTGCACGATGGCGGCGCTGCGCAGCAACGACCGGGGCCGCGACAAGCACCGGCACGCGGGCACGCTCTTCCTCGACAACCCGATCGGGCGCGCGAACGCCACGTACCTGCTGGAGCTCCAGCGGGCCGTCTCGGACGCGCTCGGCGTCCAGCTGCTGTACACCACGGGCCTGTTCGACACCACGGCCCTCGCCGAGTTCCCGCTGGTGATCCGGCTGCGCAACGACGCCGACCTGCGCGCGGGCCTGAAGTACATCAGCGTCGAGGAACACCTGCGCCCGGGCCTGCCCCAGCAGTTCACGGACGGCGAGACGATCCACGGCGAGATCACGGCGACCCGCATGTACCGCCGCAGCTGAGCCTTCCGACGCGCCGCCCGCTGCGCCGGACTCCGTCCGGCGGGGCCGGGCCGGGGTCCGGCGCCCCGGCTCAGCCCCGCCCCGCGCCCGTCGACGGCGGCCAGATGCCGGTCGCCTCGCCGCGCGCGGGTACGCGGGGCGGCAGGGGCGGCGCCGACCGGGCCTCCCGGCGTGCCTTGCGGCGTTCGCGCCGCCGGCCCCGCGCCGTACTGCTGGGCTCCGAGAGGACCCCGTAGCGCTGGTTCCACGTCTGCCGGGTGATCATGACGTCGAGCACGCCCCACGTGGCCACGACCACCCCCGCTATCGCGCACAGCGACAGCGGGAGCGCCAGCCAGGAGCCGGTGACCGTCAGGAAGAAGGAGATCGTCGCGTCCGTCAGCGTCACGGCGACGATCAGCACCGCCCGCACGGCGGACCTCCGCACCGGGTCCGGCATGCGCCTGCGCCCCGCCGGCTGGTCCACCCACAGGTCCCGCCCCTGCGGCGCCCCGGTCCCCGCGCCTTCGCGGTCGTCTTCGTACCTCTTCGCCATGGTCGGTCCCTCCCCTCCACGAGGCCGCTCATGCCCGCCCCGAACAGGTAGACGCGCGAAGGGGTCGATAGATTCCCGGATCCCGGACGCACCGCGCGCCCCGAAGTGTCGCGGAACGAAGAATTCCAGCCATCCATTCAGTGAGGGGAACCGAGGCCCCACCAAGTGTCATCTGCCACATATCGGGCCGCACTTCACGGGAACTATCGGACAACTCGTGATCTTCGTCCGGGGGTCAGGCCGAAAACGTCCGGACAGGTCTTCGAAGGTGCGCTGTGGCAGTAGTAGGCTCACGCCGTTTAAATGACGGAACACCAACCCCCGGTAACGGGGTTGAGCTGGGGAGGCTGGGGAGGCCATGCGCTTTCGCGGGAAGTCCATCCGCCGGAAGATCGTGGCGTTGCTCCTTGTGCCGCTCGTCTCCCTGACCGCCCTCTGGGGCTTCGCAACGGTGATCACCGGCCGGCAGGCCGTCCAACTGCTCGGTGTCGCCTACGTCATCGACAAGGTCGGCTACCCCGTGGAGGACGTCGTCCGCGTCATCCAGAAGGAACGCCGCCAGACCCTCGTGGTCATCGGCGACCCGCGCGCAGCCGTCGCCAACACCGAGCTGCTCATCAACCGTGCGGCCACCGACGAAGCGGTCGAGAAGATCTCCGCCGACGCCAAGGACCCGGAGATCGCCGACGAACTCGACCCGTCCTCCGCCCGGCACCTGAGTTCCATCCTCGAAGCCTTCCGCAGCATCGGAGCGCTGCGCAGCGCGGTGGACGGGGGCTCCCTCGACACCAATCAGGCGCTGGAGCTCTACAACCGGCTCGTGGACCCCTGCTACGAGTTCCTCATGAACCTCCACGCGCTCGAGGACGTGGAGATGGACAAGCAGGGCCGCGCCCTCGTCGGCATCACCCGCGCCCGCGAGACGCTCTCGCGCGAGGACGCCCTCGTCGCCGGGGCCCTGGCCGCCCGCAACGTCAGCCAGGCGGACATCCGGCACGTCTCCGACTTCGTGGCCAACCGCAAGCTGCTCTACGAGTTCAACCTCGCGATCCTCCCGGCCGCCGACCGGGAGCAGTTCGAGCAGTACTGGAACAACCCGGAGAGCCGCTCCCTGCGCGAGGCAGAGGAACGATTCCTCGTCCAGGGTCCGACCCACAGCCCGCGCAACGTGACCGCCGGCCAGTGGGACGCCGCCGCCGGCAAGGTGCTCGAAGACCTCGCCGTCATGGGCACCGCCGCGGGCGACCGCTACCAGAAGCGCGTCGAGCCCGTCGCCATGGACGTCCTGGTCCAGGCCGCCCTCGCCGGCGTGCTCGGGTTCATCGCCCTCATCGTCTCCCTCGTCCTGTCGATGCGCATCGGCCGCGGGCTGATCCGCGACCTGTCCCGGCTCCGCAAGGAGGCCCACGAGGTCTCCGGCATCCGCCTCCCCGGCGTGATGCGCCGCCTCGCCGCGGGCGAGCTCGTGGACGTGGAGACCGAGGCCCCCCGCCTGGAGTACGAGAAGGACGAGGTCGGCCAGGTCGGCCAGGCCCTCAACTCCCTCCAGCGCGCGGCCATCGAGGCCGCCGTCAAGCAAGCGGAGCTCCGTCGCGGTGTTTCCGAAGTGTTCGTCAACCTGGCCCGCCGCAACCAGGTGCTGCTGCACCGCCAGCTCACCCTGCTCGACACCATGGAGCGGCGCACCGAGGACACCGAGGAGCTCGCCGACCTCTTCCGCCTCGACCACATGACCACCCGCATGCGCCGCCACGCCGAGGGCCTGGTGATCCTCTCCGGAGCCGCGCCCTCCCGCCAGTGGCGCAAGCCCGTCCAGCTGATGGACGTCGTACGGGCCGCCGTCGCCGAGGTGGAGGACTACGAGCGCATCGAGGTGCGCCGACTGCCGCGCCTGGGCATCGGCGGCCCGGCCGTGGCCGACGTCACCCACCTCATCGCCGAACTCCTGGAGAACGCCACCGTGTTCTCCCCGCCGCACACGGCGGTCCAGGTCCTCGGCGAGCGCGTGGCCAACGGCTTCACCCTGGAGATCCACGACCGCGGCCTCGGCATGACCCCCGAGGCGCTCTTCGACGCGAACCTGCGGCTCAGCGAGACCTCCGAGTTCGAACTCTCCGACACCGACCGGCTCGGCCTGTTCGTCGTCAGCCGGCTCGCGCACCGGCACGACGTCAAGGTCCGCCTCCAGATCAGCCCCTACGGAGGCACCACCGCGGTGGTCTTCCTCCCGGTGGCCCTGCTGACGGAGGCTCCCGAGACCAACGGCACCGGCATCCGGCTGGCCGGCGGCAAGGCGCTCGGCGGCCCCGTGGGCACGTCTCGCCAGCGGGCCGTCGCCGAGAGCAACGCCGCCGGCCGCCGGCTCCCGGCCGGCGCCGAACTGCGCGGCCCCGTCGAGCTGGAGGCCCCGATCGGGATGCTGGGGCTGGACGAGCCCGTCCCGGCCCCGGAGGACGCCCCCAGCGGCATCACGGGCCCCGCCGGAACCGCCGGGGTCACCGGGCTCTCCGGGCTCTCCGGGCTCTCCGGAGCCAAGGGCAGGCCAGCCATGGCCACCCTCGACGACGAGACCCCGCCGAACGGCATCTCGCGCAACTCCCTGCTCGGCCTGCGCCCGGCCGGCCGCCCGCACGCGGACCGGCACACCGATCGCGGTGGTCCCCGCAAGGGCGACCGGATCGCGGACCGCATGGGCGAGCGGGCCCCGGACGGCCCCGGCGACCGTACGGGCCTCTGGAAGGGCGACCGGTCCGCCGACGCCGCCGCCGAACGGGGCGGCGCCCGGCTCACCGACCGAGACCCGGGCCGGGAGGGCCTGCGCGACCGGGACCGCGACCGCAGCCGCGATCACCGCGATCACCGCGATCACGGCGACCGCGAGCGGGAGCCCCTGCCGCCCACCGGCCCGGTGCGCCTGGAGCCGGCGCGCGCGGACTCCGCCCGCCCTGACGGCGCCCGCTCGCCCGGCGCCGTCCCGCTCCCGCGCCGCCGCCCCACCCCGACCCTGGTGGCCGAGCACGGCCGCCGCGTGGAGCCCCGTCCCGTCTCGGCGGTCCCGGACCCCGCGCAGGACGCACCGGCCCCGACCGGCCCGGCGCACCCCGCGGCGGCGCCCTCCGGGGCGACCCTGCCCCGCCGGATCCGCCAGGCCAGCCTCGCGCCCCAGCTCAAGAACGCGCCGGCCCCGGCCCCGGCCGAAGCCGCCGCGGACCCCGGGGCCGACCGCGACGCCGAGGACGTACGCCGGCGCATGTCCTCGCTCCAGCGCGGCTGGACCGCGGGCCGGGACCACCACGCCCGGCAGCAGGCGGAGCAGACGACCCAGGCGCCCCAGGCACAGCAGTCACAGCAGACCCCGAAGGCCGCGCCCGCCCAGCAGCCCGACCAGGCGCAGCAGGAGTGGCGACCCGCACCACACCAGTCCGTGACCGAGGCCGGCAGCCCTGCCGCCACCGGTCCCGGCAGCGAGAACGAAGGGGACGGTCGATGACCGCACCGCAGTCCGGCAACGACACCAGGGGCCGCGGCTCCGGCCCGCTCAACTGGCTCCTCGACGAGCTCGTCGACCGGGTCGCCAGCATCCGCAAGGCCGTGGTCCTCTCCGGCGACGGCCTGCCCACCGGAAGCTCCAAGGACCTCACCCGGGAGGACAGCGAGCACCTGGCCGCCGTGGCCTCCGGCTTCCACAGCCTCGCCAAGGGGGTGGGCCGCCACTTCGACTCCGGCAGGGTCCGCCAGACCGTGGTGGAGCTGGACGAGGCGTTCCTCTTCGTCATGGCGGCCGGCGACGGAAGCTGCCTGGCGGTGCTCGCCGACGCCGACTCCGACGTCGGCCAGGTCGCGTACGAGATGACCCTCATGGTCAAGCGGGTCGGTGACCACCTGGCGACCGCCCCGCGCACCGGGCTGCCAGCCGGAGGGTGAGTCGGACGGCATGAGCGAACCAGGCCAGGACCACCCCGCCCACAGCCCCGCCGCCTCCGACGCCGCCTTCGACTCCGCTTCCGGCCAGTGGTTCGACGACGACGCGGGTCCGGTGGTGCGTCCGTACGCGATGACCCGCGGGCGGACCAGTCACGCCGGACAGCACCGCCTCGACCTGATCGCGCTGGTGGTCGCGGAATCCGCGGCGGCCGACCCGGTCTGGGACACGACCCTGTCCCCGGAGCACGCCGACATCCTCGGGCTCTGCCTGCTACGCCCGCAGTCCGTCGCGGAACTCGCGGCCGAACTCGACCTCGCGGTCGGGGTCGTACGCGTCCTGATCGGCGACCTCGTCGACGACGAACTGGTGCACGTGACCCGGCCGGTACCCCCGGCCGAACTGCCCGACGAATCCATTCTGCGTGAGGTGATCGATGGCCTTCGGGCGCTCTAGCCGCACCGGCGCCATGCATGCCGTGACGCCGGTCGAGCCGCTGACCCTGAAAATCCTGGTCGCGGGCGGTTTCGGGGTGGGCAAGACCACCCTGGTCAGTGCGGTGAGCGAGATCAGGCCGCTCCGGACGGAGGAACGCCTCTCCGAGCCGGGCCGCGGCATCGACGACACCGGGGGAGTGGAGGGTAAGAACACCACCACGGTGGCCATGGACTTCGGGCGCATCACGCTGCGCGAGGACCTGGTGCTGTACCTCTTCGGCACGCCCGGACAGAACCGCTTCTGGTTCCTGTGGGACGAGCTGGCCCAGGGCTCGCTCGGCGCCGTGGTCCTCGCGGACACCCGGCGGCTCTCCGACTGCTTCGCCGCCATCGACTACTTCGAACGGCGCGAGATCCCCTTCGTGGTCGCCGTGAACTGCTTCGACGGAGCCGAGCAGTACCCCGTGGTGGCCGTACGGGAAGCCCTGGACCTCACTCCCGAGGTGCCGGTGCTGCTGTGCGACGCACGGGACCGGGAATCGGTGAAGGACGTCCTGGTCGGGGTCGTGGAGCACGCGATGACCTTGGCCAGGGCCCGCCGCCGGAGCCTGACGGCGGGAGCCGAGGGCCCGGCCTGATCCGAGGGGCACGCCCCGGCCCGGTCCGTGACATGGAGGCGGCCCGTACCCCCGCCGACGGGGGTACGGGCCGCAGCTCTCATGGGGGGATCCGGTGTCCCGCCGGCGGCGCGGGACCGTGGAGAGAGTGTGAACCCGCCACTGGGGGCCGTCAAGCATGAGGACAGCAGACGCTGTTCAGCGGCCCACCAGGGGCTGAGCCAGGCCGCTAGCGCACGGCGACGACCGCCGATCCGTGCCCGAACAGCCCCTGGTTCGCGGTGATCCCGGCCCGCGCCCCCGCCACCTGCCGCTCCCCGGTGGTGCCCCGGAGCTGCCAGGTCAGCTCGCACACCTGGGCGATGGCCTGCGCCGGCACGGCCTCCCCGAACGACGCCAGTCCACCACTGGTGTTGACGGGAATGCGCCCGCCGAGCGCGGTCGCGCCCTCCCGTACGAGCTTGGCCCCTTCGCCCTCCCCGCACAGGCCGATGTCCTCGTACCACTCCAGCTCCAGCGCGGTGGACAGGTCGTAGACCTCGGCGAGCGAGAGGTCGTCCGGTCCGAGCGCCGCCTCCTCGTACGCGGCGCGCGCGATCGAGGCCCGGAAGGAGCCGGGCACCGGTACGACCGCGGTGGTCGAGTCGGTGGCGATGTCCGGCAGGTCCAGGACGGTACGGGGATACGTGGGCGTCACCGTGGACACGGCCCGGATCCGCACCGGGTCCGCGACGCCCCGGGAGCGCGCGAAGTCCATGCTGCTCAGCACGAGCGCCGCGCCCCCGTCCGAGGTGGCGCAGATGTCGAGCAGCCGCAGCGGATCGGCGACGATCGCCGAGGCCGCCACCTCCTCGGCCGTCACGGCCTTGCGGTAGCGGGCGTTCGGGTTCAGCAGCCCGGCCGCCGCGTTCTTCACCTTGACCTGTGCGAAGTCCTCACCGGTGTCCCCGTAGAGGGCCATGCGGCGCCGGGCGTACAGCGCGAAGTACGCCGGGTTCGTGGCCCCCAGGACCCGGAAGCGCAACCAGTCGGGATCGTCCGGCCGGTCGCCGCCCGCCGGGGCGAAGAACCCCTTCGGGGCGGCGTCCGCCCCGACCACCAGCACCACGTCGGCCAGCCCGGCCAGGATCTGCGCCCGGGCCGCGCCGATGGCCTGGGCGCCGGACGCGCAGGCGGCGTACACGCTGGTCACGCGTGCGCCCTGCCAGCCCAGCGCCTGCGCGAAGGTGGCCCCGGCCACGTAGCCGGGGTAGCCCGAGCGGACGGTGTCGGCTCCCACGATGGACTGCACGTCGGTCCAGTCCAGCCCGGCGTCGGCGAGCGCGGCCCGCGCGGCGGCCCGCCCGTACTCGACGAAGCTGCGGCCCCACTTGCCCCACGGGTGCATGCCGGCCCCGAGGACGGCGATGTCGGCGACGGAGCCGCTCATCCGGCCACCACCCCCACGGGCCGGAACCGCCACGTGGTCCAAGCGGTGCCGTCGGCATCCTCGTTCAGCACGCCGCCGACCACCTCGACCTCCATCCCGACCGCCAGATCGCCGACGCCCACCCCGTCCGCGGCCTGCCCGAGCACGACCATCCCCTCGGCCTCCAGCTCCACGGCGACCAGGGTGTACGGGGTCCAGGGCGCGTCCGGGTCGGACACGTACGGCGCGGGCGGCCGGTACCGCCCGTCCGTGTAGGACCAGACCCGGCCGCGCGGGGAGAGCGGGGTCTCGGCGAGCTCGCCGCCGCCCGGGCAGCGCGGATTGCGGCAGTACGCGTCCTCGCGCGGGAAGAACACGGCGGAGCAGGCGGAGCACCGGGTGCCCAGCAGGCGGAAGCCGCCGTCCGCGTCGTCCCCGGTGAACCACCCGCTGACCACGGGTGTGCGTGTGCGTTCCAAGACCCCTCCCGAAACCGACATCTGACGAACCGTCAGAAGTCTGTCAGGGAACGAGCGGGAGCGCACCCCCGGGAACGCACTCCTCGCACAGGTTCTCGGCGAGCCACTTCCGCGCGATCTCGCCGAGTTCCGCGTCCCGACCGGCCAGCATCATCCGGATCATCTGCGCGTCCCCGCGCAGCGACCACGCCGGATTGCCGAAGGTGGCGGGGTTGTTCCGCTCGATCAGGAAGTGCGCCGGCCAGGCGGTCCCGTAGCCGATCAGGGGGAGCGCGGCGAGATAGCGCTTCCGGCCGCGCGCCAGCCCGTACACGGTGAGGGCGAGACCGGAAAGGGTGCCGGTGAGATGGATCCAACGGGTGGCGGCGCGGGAGTGCATGGCGACGTAGTAGGGCCAGAACTCCTCGTACGAACTGAATGTCATGCGGGCACGGTACTCAGCGGTGAACGGAGGCGACAGAGACGGGAAAATCGAAATACGTGTCCGGGAACGCCTCCGGTGCGTGGGTGAAATGCCACCACTCCTGAGGCAGGTTCACGAACCCCTGCGCGCCGAGCAGCCGCCCGAGCAGCTTCCGGTGCTCGCGGGCCGCACCCGTCACGCGCGGGCTGTCGGTGTGCGCGAGCGGATCGAAGAAGTCGAACGGGGTCCCCATGTCGAGCGGCCCCCGCCCGAGGCGCGTCAACGTCACGTCGACGGTACTGCCACGACTGTGCCCCGACCTCTCGGCGATGTACCCCTCCGGGATCAGCCGTTCCTTGGCCACCTCCGGATAGAACTCCGCCTTCGTCCGCTGGTCCGCCCCGTCCCCGGCCCACCGCACGAACCGGTCGACGGCCCGCTGCGGCCGATAGCAGTCGTACACCAGCAGCGAATACCCACCGCGCAACGCCTCCCGCTGCGCCCGCCGCAGCGCCTCGGCGGCGGGCCGGGCGAGCAGACAGACGGGCTCGTCATAACCGTCCACGACCGCCCCGGTGAAATTCCCCGACGTGGCGTACCGCATCTCCTGCCCGATGCTCGCATCCACCTCACCCACCGCCACGAACCCACCGCCCGGCGAGGCCTGCCCGGCGGGAACGGCCCGGGGCGGTACGGCCACCGCCCCCGGCGTGACCACCGCCGCCAGCACTCCGAGTGCGCCCGCCCATCCCGCAACGCCAGTCATCCGCATGTCCCTTGGCATACCATCGCCGCATGCCGGCGCACCTGAAGGACTCGCACTGCTCCGCCTGTGGAGCCACGTTCGATACGGCCGACTGGCCCCGTACCTGCCCCTCGTGCGGCACGACGGCCTACCGCAACCCCCTCCCGGTCGCCATCGCCCTCCTTCCCGTCGAGGACGAACTCGGCACCGGCCTGGTGGTCATCACCCGCACCATCGAGCCCGCCCTGGGCGGCATCGCCCTGCCCGGCGGGTTCATGGACTTCGGCGAGGACTGGCGCGAGTCCGTGGTCCGGGAGCTCCGCGAGGAGACCGGCATCCACGCCCCGGCCTCCGAGGTCGCCCTCGCCGACACCCTCAGCTCACCGGCGGGCCACCTGCTCGTCTTCGGCCTCCTGCCCGTGCGCCCCGTCGCCTCGCTCCCGGCATCGGCCCCGACGGGTGAAACCACCGGCTGGCACGTCCTGCGCGGCCCGGAGCAGTTGGCGTTCCCGCTCCACACGAAGGCCGCCGGGGCATGGTTCGAGGGCAGGTACACGCACCCGGCCTGAGGCCCCCGCCCACCTCGCCCACCCGCCCCGTCTCAAAGCCCCCGCAGCACCACCCCGTCCACCCGCTCCCCGGCCTCGTCCTCCACCACCACCGCGTCCCCGGACCACCGCACCACGTACCGCTCCACTTCGCCCGGCTCGAAGCCCGGCCCCGGGTCCCGGATCACCACCCCGCCGCCCGTGCGGCCCCGCGCCGGGGCCCACGCCTCCAGCGCCACCGACCCGTCGGCCGCCCGTACCGCAATCAGTGAGCCGGCCCGTGCCAGCACCGGGATCCGGTCCGCCGGGGCGTCCAGCAGGATCTGGCCCGGCCCCTCGTAGGCCCGGCCCGTCGCCGTGTCGTACCACCGCCCGCGCGGCAACCGCACGGCGCGCCGGTCCGACCCGCATTCCAGCACCGGAGCCACCAGCAGGGCGTCACCCAGCAGGAACGCGTCCTCGCACTCCCGCAGCGCCCGGTCCTCCGGCGCCCCCCACCACAACGGCCGCACGTACGGGGCCCCGGTGCGCCGCGCCAGATGGGCCAGCGTCACGAAGTACGGTCGCAGCCGCTCCCGTTCCGCCAGGACGGCCCGCGCGGCCCGGGTGGTCTCCTCCCCGAACTCCCACGGCTCCCGCCGCCCCGCCCAGATCGCCGCATGGGTCCGGAACAGCGGCAGGTAGGAGCCCAGTTGCAGCCACCGAAGGTACAACTCAGGCGAGGGGAAGCCCCAGAAGCCGCCGATGTCCGGCCCCGAGTACGGCACCCCGCACAGCCCGAGTCCCAGGACCAGCGCCAGCGAGGCCCGCAGCCCGTCCCAACTGCTCTCCACGTCACCGGACCACGTGCCCCCGTACCGCTGCATCCCCGCCCACCCCGACCGGGAGAAGAGGAACGGCCGCTCGGCCGGGCGCAGCCGTACGAGTCCCTCCCAGCCCGCGCGCGCCATCGCGAGGGCGTACACGTTGTGCGCCTCCCGGTGATCCCCGCCGGCCCCGTCCAGCGCGTGCCGCGCCGAACGCGGGAGCGTTCGGTCCCCGAACGGGGCGAAGGAGACGGGCTCGTTCATGTCGTGCCAGACCCCGGCGAAGCCCTGCGCGAGCCGCTCCTCGTACAGCCCGCCCCACCACCGCCGCACCGCCGGATCGGTGAAGTCCGGGTACGCGCACTCGCCCGGCCACACCTCGCCCCGGACCTCCCGCCCCGCCGCGTCCCGTACGAAGGCCCCGTGCGCGCCGACCGAGAGCCCCGAGGCGTGCACCGGGTCGCCGGCCTTCACCGCCGGGTCGACGATGGAGACCAGCCGGACCCCACCGTCCGCCAACTCCCGAGCCAAACCGGGCAGATCGGGGAACCGCTCGCGGTCCACGGTGAAGACCCGGTGGCCGTCGTAGTGATCGATGTCCAGATGGACGGCAGACAGCGGCAGCCCGTGCTCGGCGTACCCCGCCACGATCCGCCGCACCTCCGCGGCGCTCCCGAACCCCCACCGCGCGTGCTGGTACCCGAGCGCCCACTCCGGCGGCACGGCGGCCCCGCCGGTCAGCCCGGACCAACCCTGCAGCACCCGACCGGGCGGCCCCACCAGCACCCAGCACCGCAAGGGGCCGCCCTCCATGCGCAGTTCACAGGAGCCGGGCCGGTCCGCCCCCGAGCCCGCACCCTCCTCGCCCTCCCGCAACACCACCCGGCCGTCCCAGGAGTTGTCGTGGAAGACCAGGTGCGTGCCGGCGTCCGCGACCACCAACTGCACCGGCATCGTGATGTACAACGGGTCCTCGCCGGAACCGGACCCGAACCCGCCCTTGGGATCGGTGTTCCACAACCGGTAGCTCCCGTCCCGCAACCGAGGCCCCACCGCCCGCCCGCCCAGCCCGAACACCCGCGCGTCCGCCGCCACCTCACTGCGCAACAACCACCGCCCGCCCCCGCGGCCCGTACCCCCGCCGTCCGTTCCGCCCCCGCTCCCCGGCCCGGCCGCATCACCCCCGGACCCGGCGGCGCCCACCGGCTCCCACCACCGCGGCGGCAGATCCCGCCGCAGCACCGTCCCGCCGGGGGTCCGCACCTCCACCGCCCCGTGCCGGGACACCGCCACCGTCACGCGCTCGGACACCACCCGCCACCCGCCGTCGGTGTCCGGTTCCAGTACGGCGCGCGGATCGGGTTCCGGCCCGCTGCCGACCACCGCGTACGAGGGCGCCGGCGAGGAGCCGTCCCAGCCCCAGAACACCGCCCCGCCCACGGTGACCCGTACCAGCAGCTCCGAACGGGTGAACCGGAGCACCCCGCCACCCGGCCTGGGCTCCGTACCGGTCAGCAGACCCGGCACCCGCGCCCGCTCCGCGCCCCGGGGCGCGAGCCCCGCCGCGTCCACGCGCCGGTTGCGCCACGCGGAGCGCCAAGCACGCCGCCCCCGTTCGCCGCCGAGGTCCTTCACCGCACGTACCAGCCCACGACCGTCCATGGCGCCCACCCTGCCACCGCCACCCGGCCCAGAAGGCGGCGTTCAACTGCCGTTCACCCGCAAAAGGATCACAGCCGACCGCCGATGACGGCTCTGGTGCGGATGTCGATCACATGGCATCGTCCCTGTGAGCCGCCGTGCGCACACCCCGCGCGCGATGGCACCGTACGAACACAGACGCCACACCACACCGCACACCACGACACGCCCACGAAGCGCGAACCGCAGACGTGACCGGGAGCCGACGCATGACCGCAGCAGCCACCCCCTCCGAGCCCCTCTGGTCCCCGGGCCCCGACCGGATCGCCGCGGCCCGGATCACCGCCTTCCAGGCCTGGGCCGCCGAACACCACGGCGCCCCCGCGGACGGCGGATACCCGGCCCTGCACAGCTGGTCCGTCGACGAGCTGGACACCTTCTGGCAGGCCGTCGCCGAGTGGTTCGACGTACGCTTCACCACCCCGTACGAGGCCGTCCTCGCGGACCGCTCCATGCCGGGCGCGGTCTGGTTCCGGGGCGCCACCCTCAACTACGCCGAGCACGCCCTGCGCGCCGCCGAGGACCCGGCCCGCGCCGGAGACGCGGCGCTGCTCCACGTGGACGAGACCCACGAGCCCACCCCCGTCACCTGGGCCGAGCTCCGCCGCCAGGTCGGCGCGCTCGCCGCCGAACTGCGCGCCCTGGGCGTGCGCCCGGGCGACCGGGTCAGCGGCTACCTCCCCAACATCCCCGAGGCCGTCACCGCACTCCTCGCCACCGCCGCCGTCGGCGCCGTCTGGACCTCCTGCGCCCCCGATTTCGGCGCCCGCAGCGTCCTGGACCGCTTCCAGCAGGTGGAGCCGGTGGTCCTCTTCACCGTCGACGGCTACCGCTACGGCGGCAAGGAACACGACCGCCGCGACACCGTCGCCGAGCTGCGCGCCGAGCTCCCCTCGCTGCGCGCCGTCGTCCACATCCCGCTCCTCGGTACGCCGGCCCCCGCGGGCGCCCTCGACTGGTCGGCCCTCACCTCGGGGGAGACCGAGCCGGTCTTCGAAGCGGTCCCCTTCGACCACCCGCTGTGGGTCCTCTACTCCTCCGGCACCACGGGCCTGCCCAAGGCCATCGTCCAGTCGCAGGGCGGCATCCTCCTCGAACACCTCAAGCAGCTCGGCCTGCACTGCGACCTGGGCCCCGAGGACCGCTTCTTCTGGTACACCTCCACCGGCTGGATGATGTGGAACTTCCTCGTCTCCGGCCTGCTCACCGGAACGACCGTCGTGCTCTACGACGGCAGCCCGGGATTCCCCGACACCGGTGCCCAATGGCGCATCGCGGAGCGGACCAAGGCCACCCTCTACGGGACCTCCGCCGCCTACGTGATGGCCTGTCGCAAGGCGGAGGTCCACCCCTCCCGCGACTTCGACCTCTCCTCGGTCAAGTGCGTGGCCACCACCGGATCCCCGCTGCCGCCCGACGGCTTCCGCTGGCTCCACGACGAGGTGGCCGAGGACCTCTGGATCGCCTCCGTCAGCGGCGGCACCGACGTCTGCAGCTGCTTCGCCGGCGCCGTCCCCACCCTCCCGGTCCACATCGGCGAGCTCCAGGCCGCCTGCCTGGGCACGGACCTCCAGGCCTGGGACCCCTCCGGCAAGCCCGTCACCGGCGAGGTCGGCGAGCTCGTCGTCACCAACCCCATGCCGTCCATGCCGATCCGCTTCTGGAACGACCCCGACGGCAGCCGCTACCGCGACAGCTACTTCGAGATGTTCCCCGGCACCTGGCGCCACGGGGACTGGATCACGATCACCGACCACGGTTCCGTCGTCATCCACGGCCGCTCCGACTCCACCCTGAACCGCCAGGGCGTCCGGATGGGCTCCGCGGACATCTACGAGGCGGTCGAGCGACTCCCGGAGATCAAGGAATCCCTGGTCATCGGCCTGGAGGAGCCGAACGGCGGGTACTGGATGCCGCTCTTCGTCCACCTCGTGCCGGGAGCCGTCCTCGACGACGCGCTCCGCTCCCGGATCAAGGCGACGATCCGCGAGGAGCTCTCCCCGCGCCACGTCCCCGACGAGATCATCGAGGTTCCCGGCATCCCGCACACCCTCACCGGCAAGCGCATCGAGGTCCCGGTCAAGCGCCTCCTCCAGGGCGCCCCCATGGCCAAAGCGGTCAACCCGGGCTCGGTCGACAACCTCGACCTCCTGCACTTCTACGAGGAGCTCGCCCGCACTCGCCGCTGACGCGGCCGGCCACTGTCAGTGGCGATGATTACTCTGAGTGAGCAAGCGATCGCGTCACTCAGGGGGAACCATGCCACGCTCGAACGACACCGGAACCGCCGCCACCAGGGGCCGCCCGCCCCGCACCGGCAGGCGCCGCACCCTGCGCCGCGAAGTCCCCAGCACCGTCGGCCTCCTGGCCGACGCCTGGGACTTCGCGGCCATGCGCGGATACCGCAGCTTCGCCTTCGACGACCACCGCGACTACCTGGACCACGTGGACCGGCTGCTCCGCTCCCTCGCGGCCCAGGGCATCCACACCACAGTCGCCCTCTTCGACCCGGTGGAGTACGCCGACTACTGCGCGGACCGCGGACTCGATCCGGACACCCCCGGGGCCCGCACCCGCTTCACCGCCGCACTGGGCGGCGCCACCGGCGGTCTCCCGTACGCCGGGCAGCCCATCGACGAACTGATCCCGCTCCTCGTGGACGCGGCCGTCCGCCAGGCCACCTGGGAGTACGCGAGCTCGCTGCTGGCCGAAGTGGGCCGCTGCGCCGACTGCGGGGAGGACATCGGGACCGCCTCCTTCGAGCGCGCCACAGAGGCGCTCCGGCGCCTGGTGGACCGGGCCGGCCCCGGCCACCACCACCTGGTGTGCAGCGTCCCGGCCCAGGACGAACAGCTCGTGGCGGTCCTGCACGCCGACACCGGCCCCGGCGGCCGGCACCGGGTGGACGGCCGCGACGGCCTGGACTTCGTGACCGTCCTCGCCGCGGGCCTGGCCCTCGGCGGGCCCGGGGGACTGGTCCTGCGCACCACCGCCGAGGGCGACCGGGACCGCGTCCACGGCTGGCGCCTGGACCGCGGCCGCCTGGTACCCCTCTCGGCGGCGGCCGTCTTCAACGCCTACTGCACGGACGCCGACACCGGGGACCCCGTAGGCCCCGAGCCCGGCGTCGAGTACTGCCCCGGCTACGAGGTGGACGAACCGGGGCCGCACCACTGAGCCGGGCGGTCGCCGCCCGCCCGGCAACGGCCGAGGGGCCCCCGCCACCGGCGAAGGCCCCTCGAACGTCGACGACACACCCAGCGGTGCGGCGCCTTCCCGTACTACTCGCCGGACAGGACCGCCTGGGCGGCCACCCGGGCTTCCTCGGCGCTGTCCGTGGCACGCGCGGCGGCAGCCGCACGCTCGCACTGCGCGAGGGTGTACTTGGCCAGCGTCGCCCGCACGTAAGGAATCGAAGCGGCACCCATCGACAGAGAGGTGACACCCAGACCCGTCAGCACACAGGCCAGCAGCGGGTCGGAGGCGGCCTCGCCACAGACGCCACAGCTCTTGCCCTCGGCCTTGGCGGCCTCGGCCGACATGGCGATCAGGTCGAGCAGCGCGGGCTGCCACGGGTCCTGCAGCCTTGAGACGGCGCCGACCTGACGGTCGGCGGCGAAGGCGTACTGGGCCAGGTCATTGGTGCCCAGTGAGAGGAACTCGACCTCCTGGAGGATCGAGCGCGCCCGCAGCGCGGCAGAGGGGATCTCCACCATCGCACCGAACTTCGCCTTCAGACCGGCCTCGCGGCAGGCGTCCGCGAACGCCTTGGCGTCGATGCGGTCGGCCACCATCGGGGCCATGACCTCGAGGTAGACCGGCAGCCCCTCGGAAGCCTTGGCCAGCGCGGTGAGCTGCGTGCGCAGCACGTCCGGGTGGTCGAGCAGCGAGCGCAGACCACGGACGCCCAGAGCCGGGTTCGGCTCATCGGCCGGGGTCAGGAAGTCCAGCGGCTTGTCGGCGCCGGCATCCAGAACGCGTACGACGACACGACCCTCGGGGAAGGCTTCGAGCACCTTGCGGTACGACTCGACCTGCTTCTCCTCGGTCGGGGCGTGCTTGCTGTCGTCGAGGAAGAGGAACTCGGTGCGGAACAGGCCCACACCCTCGGCCCCGGCATCGACGGCAGCCGGCACGTCCGCCGGGCCGCCGATGTTGGCCAGCAGCGGCACCTTGTGACCGTCGGACGTGGCACCCGGACCGGAAGAAGCGGAGAGGGCGGCCTTGCGCTCGGCAGCCGCGGCCTCCAACTCGGCCCGCTTCGCCGCGCTCGGCTCCACGAACAGGTCACCGGTGCTGCCGTCGACGGCGATGACCGTACCTTCGGCGATCTCACCGGCACCCGGCAGCGCCACGATGGCCGGCACACCCAGCGCACGCGCGAGGATCGCGCTGTGGCTGGTCGGGCCACCTTCCTCGGTCACGAAACCGAGGACCAGCGCCGGGTCGAGCAGAGCGGTGTCGGCGGGAGCCAGGTCCCGCGCGATCAGCACGTACGGCTCGTCGCTGTCGGGTACACCCGGCATCGGCACGCCGAGCAGGCGCGCCACGATGCGGTTGCGCACGTCGTCCAGGTCGGCCACGCGTCCGGCCATGTACTCACCGGCACCGGCGAGCAGGTCACGGTAAGCGGCGAACGCGTCGTACACACCGCGCTCGGCGGTGCTGCCGACGGCGATGCGCCGGTCGACGTCCGCCATGAGCTCGGGGTCCGTGGCGATCATCGCCTGGGCCTCGAGCACGTGCTGGGCCTCGCCACCGGCCAGCTGGCCCCGGGCGATCAGGTCGGCCGATACGGCTTCCACGGCCTGGCGGGCGCGCCCCTGTTCGCGCTCCGCCTCGTCCGCGGTGATCTGCCTCGCCGGCGGTTCGAGAACCGCCGTGCCCATGTGCCGAACCTCGCCGATCGCCACACCGTGGCTCACGCCGACGCCTCGCAGCGTTGTCTCCATTTCACCCGTCTCCGATTGAGCGGCGGATCCACCCGCCGCGTTGGATGTCCAGTTCGCCCGAGCAGGCGGATACGTCACTGCCAGCCGAAGAGAACGTCTCCGGCCTTCATTTCTCCGGCCTCGACGACGTCAGTGAGGGAGTCGGCAGTCGCTTCCAGTGCCACGACGGGGCAGATGGGGGACTTGCCGGCGGCCTCGACCGCAGCCGGGTTCCAGCGGATGACGGCCTGGCCGCGGGTCACGGTGTCGCCCTTGTTGACGAGCAGCTCGAAGCCCTCGCCGTTGAGCTGAACGGTGTCGATCCCCAGGTGCGTGAGCACGCCGTGGCCTTCACTGTCGACGACGACGTACGCGTGCGGGTGCAGGGAGACGACTACACCGTCTACGGGGGACACCGCCTCCGAAGGCTCGCGCACAGGATCAATAGCGGTGCCCGGTCCCACCATCGCGCCGGAGAACACCGGATCGGGCACTGCCGCGAGTCCGATGGCGGTCCCGGCAAGTGGGGACGTCACGCTGGTCATGGGGGCCTCCCAGGGGTGGGGCTTCTTCGTGTCGCCGTCACTACCTGTCGCGAACGGCGTACTCTCCAGAAGGATAAGTCACAACATGTTCGGGTTCGCCCGATGTTGGTCCCGAACCGGACTGGTCCTTCGGCACGGAGACTAGTGGACTAGACCGGTGGACTAGACCATACGCCTGAATCGATTTGCTTGGGTCCCGATGGACCTGTACTGTCGTGACTCCCGCCGGGACGCCCCGCGTGAACATTTCGCGAACGGCCGATGGACGGGACTCCTCCTCTCTCTTGTTCCGATCTTGATCTCACCTCCTTTCCGCATGCCTATTCGGCAAAACGGGGAGTGGTCAGAGGGAAAGAAAAGAACTGCTAGAGTCGGACTCGCCGGAAAGGGAAACCGCGAAAGCGGATGACCTGGAAGGCGGAAACAAGCGAGACGGACTCTGATAGAGTCTGAAACGCAAGAACAGAACAGAACGAAAGCCCGGAGGAAAGCCCCAGTAATTGTTACTGAGGGTGAGTACAAAGGAAGCGTCCGTTCCTTGAGAACTCAACAGCGTGCC
>NZ_JBHWMB010000061.1:0-20924 GCF_042730015.1 Streptomyces sp. NPDC059957
ACGTACGTCCAGTACGCGAGCGCCCCGACAGCACGCCCAGGCACGGCACCAGACGCCGCGGGCTCGGCCGACAAGATCCGAAAGAGACGACCTAGTCCGTCACTTTCGGGGCACCGGTGAGCTTGGCCATCACCTCGTCGCGCAGGAGCTCGTACTCCGTACGCAGTCGGCGCCACTCGCTCTCCGGGGGACGGGGCATGACGATGCCCTCGGTGATCTTCTCCTCCGGGCCGAACTGCTCGCGGGTGAGGTCGATTTCGACGCCCATGCCCAGGCGGTTCCACCAGTGGTAGTCCACGCGCTCGCCGTCGACGAGGACCTCGCCGCGGATCAGCTCGCCGCCCAGCAGGTCGTTGAGGACCATGGCGGTCACACCGCACTGGTCACGGGCCGGGTTCTCCCGGGTCCACCGGTCGCGGTACTCGGGCGTGCACGTCTGCTCGCTCCAACTGCTGCGGACGGCACGGTCGATGTCGGTCAGAAGGAAAGGCGTCATGCCGCCCATCGTCGCAACCGGCACTGACAACGATCCATACCCCGGCCGACCGTCCGGTCGGATCGTGCGCGTTCCGGTCATTCGCGTCCCGGTTCCGTGCGCGTTCCGACTATTCGGGCCCCGGGGCCGGGGCGAGGAGTTCGCCGATGACGTGGCGGGCGATGGCCGCCATGACGGGGTTCGTCGCCTGGTAGTAGTTCAGTTCCATGAGGGCGATCGACAGGGCCCAGCCGCGGGCACGCGTCCACATCGCGTCGTCGGCGCCGAGGGCGGCCCGGAAGGCGGGGCGGGCGGCGGCCCGGAAGGCGGGGCGGGCGGCGGCCGGGAGGACGTACCAGGCCGGGATGAGGTCGACTGCGGGTTCGCCGAGGCCGGCGCAGCCGAAGTCGATGACGGCGGCGAGCCTTCCGTCCGCGAGGAGGAGGTTCCCGGGTTGCAGGTCGGCGTGGATCCAGACCGGCGGCCCCGGCCAGGGCTCGGCCCGCAGGGCCTCCTCCCACAGGGCGGTCACCGGCCCGGTCGGAACGTCGGCGTCGGCGCTCGCGCCCAGTTCCGCGATCGCGGCACGGGTTTCGGCGTCCCGGTCCGCCAGGGTCTCACTGCGGTAGGAGGCGGGGGCTTCCGCCGGGTCGGCCCGGTGCAGTGCGGAGATGAACTCCGCCAGGTCCTTGGCCAGGAGGTCCGGCTCCGCGATCCGGCCGGGTACGGGGTTCCCTCCCGGGACCCAGCCGAAGACGGACCAGGACCAGGGGTAGCCCTCGGCGGGCCGCCCCATGCCGATGGGGGCGGGGATGGCGGCCGGCAGGTCCGGGGCGAGCCGCGGCAGCCAGACGTGCTCCATGCCCACGTCGCCGGCCGCGCCGGGCGTGCGCGGAAGGCGTACGACCAGGTCGCCGCCCAGCCGGTACATGGCGTTCGACGTCCCGGCGGAGTCCACCCGCGCGACGGGGAGCTCCGCCCACTGTGGGAACTGCCCGGCGATCAGCCTGCGCACGAGCGCGCTGTCGATGTCCGGTTCGTCGGCGTGCATTTTCCCGGCGGGCATGAGCACCTTCCTGAAGGGTCCGACCTCGAGGGTCCGAGGATCGCGGCCCCCACGGTAACTGCCGCGCCCCGAAGACCCGGAGCCCGGCCCGGCTGGGTGCCGGGCCGGGCTCTGTGGGGGGTGTCGGGCGGTCCTCATCGGGCGGGGATCACGGGCGAGCCGCGAACCTCGCGGGTCACCGGGTCACCGGGTCACGGAGTGAAGGTCCAGCGCTGGGCGGCCGTCGTCGCGCACGCGACCCGGGTGAGTCTGGTGCCGTTGGCCGTGGCGGAGCCGGCCGGGGTCAGGCACTGGCCGGAGTTGCGCAGGCTGCCGTCCGGGCCGGTCTGCCAGCTCTGGCCGGAGCTGCCGTTGCAGGTCTGGATCGCGACGGCGTTGGCGGTGGCGGCGTCCAGGCAGACTCCGCCGAGGCCGGTCAGCCGGCCGTCGCCCTGGAGGGTCCAGCGCTGGTTGGGGCCGCCGTGGCAGCTGTAGAGGGTGGGCTGGGTGCCGGGGGTGGTGGCGCTGCCCGGGAGGTCGATGCAGGTGGCCGATGCCCCGTTGACCAGGGTGGCGGCCGCGGGCAGCGGGGTCGGGCGGCCGGTGAGGGTGATCTCGGCGGCGCTGGTCCAGGGGCCGCGGCCGCCCGCCTCGGTCAGTGCCTTGAGGCGGAGGTAGCGGCCGGCTTTGGCGGACAGGGAGACCGACTTGAGGGCAGCCGTGTCGGCGAAGGTGCCGGTGGCCACCGGGGATCCCCAGTTGGTGGTGGTGTCCGAGACGTACACCTCGTAGCCGCCGATCCGGCCGTTGACCCCGCCGTCCTGGCGGGGCAGGTAGCCGAGGCCGTCGGCCGTGTAGCGGGCGCCGAGGTCGATCTGGATCTCGTGCGGGAGCGGCGCGGCGGCGGAACCGGACCAGGTGGTGTGCCAGATGGTCCCGGTGTTGCCGTCGAAGGCGTTGCGTGCGGCGCCGTTCTCACCGCTGGTCTCCTGGCTGTCGGCGGAGACCAGGGTCCAGGCCGTCTGCGGGACGGGGCTGGAGGTGACCGGGATGGGATCGGCGGCCGGGACGGAGGTGCCGGTGGCCGAGACGCTGAACGCGCCCGACTTCGTACCCGTCTTGGTCCACAGGATGCCGCCGCGGTCGGCGGCGTCGAAGAACCAGCCGGTCGCCGCCGCGTCGTAGGCGGCCTTGCTGGTCGCCCGGGTGAGGGCCGCGCCGTCCACGGTGAGCGCCGTGGGGGCGGTGGCCACGTGGAGGCTGAACTCGTAACCGCGCGAGGCCGGTTTGCCGGTGTAGCTGCCGGCCGGGGCGGAGACGGACACGTTGACCGTGCCGGAGCCGGAGGCGGGGGCGGTGACGTCGACCTGCTGGCGGGCGAAGGCTCCGCTCTGGTGGGCGCGGGTGATTCCGTCGTCCTCGTACAGGCTGAAGGAGGTGGCGCCGCGCGGGTGGATGTCGTAGGTGAGGGTGGAGACGGGCTTCTCTCCCGTGTAGTTCATCTGCGGCCACATCGGGACGATGGCGCCGCCCTTGACGAAGAGGGGCAGGGTGTCGAGGGGTGCCTGGTAGCCGTTGAGCCAGCCGGGGCCGGCGTAGGTCTTGCCGGTCCAGTAGTCCGTCCACGTGCCGGCCGGGAGGTAGATGCCGTCGCGCACGGAGGTGTCGGACACGACGGGTGCGACGAGGAAGGAGTCGCCGGCCATGAACTGGCCGCTGGTCAGGTTGCCGCGCGCCACCGGGTCCTCGGGGTACTCCAGGACCATCGCGCGGGTGCTCGGGACGCCGGTCTCGTGCGCGGTGCGGCTCATCGTGTACAGGTACGGCATCAGCCGCATCTTCAGCTGGAGGTACTTGCGGTTGATCGAGAGGTACGGCTCCGCGAAGCGCCAGGGCTGCTTGTCCTGGTAGCCGGCGGTCGGGCCGGTCGCGCCCCAGCCGGACATGGTCATGAAGGCCGGGGTGAAGGCCTTCCACTGGAGGTCGCGGGCGTACGTCTTGGGGCTGCCGGCGAAGATGCCGTCGACGTCGCCGGTGGCGTAGTTGAGGCCGGAGAGGCCCGCGCCCGTGATGGCGGGGACGTGCCAGCGCATGTCGTCCCAGGTGCCGTTGGTGTCACCGGTCCAGACGACGGCGTTGCGCTGGGTGCCGGCCCAGCCGTCGACGGTCCAGACGTAGCGCCGGGCGTCGGAGTTCTTCTCGATGCCGTCGACGGCCTGCTGGACGCCCGCGAAGGCCGTCTTGTAACCGCCGCCGATCCAGGCGACGTCGGTCTTGACGCCCCGCGAACCGGCCACGCCCACTTCCTCGTTGATGTTGCCGAGGCCCGTCGAGGTCCACAGTCCGGTCTGGAATCCCTTGGCCTTCAGGGCGTCGACGGTGGACTTCAGGGGTGTGGTGTAGCCGCAGCCGTAGCCGTCGTTGGGCAGGAACCACCCCGAGGGCATGTCGGCGGCGCGGGCGTCCGTGGCGTAGCCGACGACGTCCGGGGTGGTCTGGTGGCGGAGCCGGTCGTGGTCGCCCTGGTAGGCCGGGTTGGAGGCGTTGAAGCAGTCGGCGTTGCCGAGTTCGAAGCCCCACGCCGGAGCCATGAAGGGTTTGCCGCTGACGTCGGTGTAGGCGTCCAGGACGGTCTTGAGGGAGTCGCCGGTGAAGTACCAGGCGTCGAAGCGCTTCTCGTCGTGGGTGAGCGTGGTGGGGGCGTTGAAACCGTACGAGCCGGGGGCCCAGGTGTTGCGCATCACGCCGTAGTGGTTGGTCGACACGTAGAAGGGCGCGGGGCTGGCGTTGTTGTTCTCGCGCCACTTGTTGTCGACCGCGATCGGGACGGTCTTGCCGCGCAGCGCCCATTCGCCCAGGCGCAGGCCCGTTCCGTAGAACTGCTCGTCCGCCCCGCGCGCGAGGTACTGGGTGGTCTGGCTGCTGGTCCAGGAGGTGGGCTGCGTCTCCTGCCAGACGAGCGTGGAGTTGTCGGCCCGGTAGACGGAGAACTGCAGCGGGGTCTTGTTGACCCGGATGGACAGGGAACCGGTGGTGATCTTGTAGTACGTGCCCGCGTCGGTCCAGGCGGCGCTCACGGGGCCGAAGTCGGTGGTGGGGGCGAGGTCGGTGCCGGCCGGGTCGTTGGTGAAGGTGCCGTCGGGTGAGAGCCAGAGCCGGAAGATGTCGGCGCGGGCGACGACCACCCGGGCCTTGGCCCCGCCGGAGGTTGCGATGGTGAAGGTGCTGCCGGACTGGGTGACGCCGGTGGCGTTGCCCGCGGTGGCCGGGGCCGGGGCGGCGGCGGCCGCCGAGGCCGGTGAGGAGATGGGTCCGGCGGTGGCCAGACCGGCCACGGCGAGGACCGCGGCGAGCAGCGCGGTCGCCGGGGCGCGCCGCCGCCGTGGGCTTCGGCGGATGCTGATGAGTCTCATGGGGCGGCTCCTCGTGCGGTCCGGACTGCGGACACACCTTTTGGCATGCACCGGGCAACATAGCGGCCCGGAGGCCCCATTTGAAGGAAGATGATCGGAATGGCTGGTCAACGAGCATCTTTGAGCACGCCCACACGGATACCGACCCTCTGGATCCCTCACTCGTATGGCCCACCCGCCCTGCGCGGCCCGCCCCGCGCCCCGAGCCTGGTACGAACCACGGACTTCTCTGGAGGGCCCGGCACTCATGGCACAGGCGCAACAGCCCGCATCGCTCCGTCAGCTCCTCCTCGCCCCCGGGACCCTGCGATTGCTCGTCCTCTCGGCGCTCATCGGCATCCCGGTCTCGCTGTTCGCCTTCGGTTTCGTCAGCCTCGAACACGAACTCCAGCACTGGGTGTGGCACACCGCGCCCGACCTGCTCGGCTACGCCCGCGCCCCGTGGTGGTGGGGCCTGCCGACGCTCGCCCTCGCCGGGCTGCTGGCCGCGCCGATCATCACGCGGATGGCGGGCGCGGGCGGGCACGTCCCCGCCTACGGCTTCGGCGGTCCGCCGACCATGCCCCGCGAGACCCTGAGCGTGGTCCTGGCCGCGCTGGCCTGCCTGCCCCTCGGCGTGATGCTGGGACCCGAGGCACCCCTGATGGCGATGGGCAGCGGCCTCGCCCTGCTCAGCATCCGCGCCGCCAAGCGCGCCGCCGAACCCGAGCTGGCCACGGTGCTCGGAATGGCCGGATCCACCGCCGCCATCAGCACCATCTTCGGCAGTCCGCTGATCCCGGTGGTGATGGTGCTGGAGGGGGCCGCCCTGGTGGCCGGGGGCGCCCGGATTCTCGTACTGATCCTGCCCGCCCTGGTCGCCAGCGGGGTCGGGGCCCTGGTCTTCACCGGCTTCGGGCACTGGACCGGCCTCGGCATCGGCGCGCTGACCCTCCCCCACGAACCCGCCGCCGGCCTGCCGGACGCGGGGGACTTCCTGTGGGGCATCCCCATGGCCGCCCTGATCGGCGTCGTCGTCGCCCTGGGCAAGTCCGGGGGCCTGCGCGTGCACGCCTGGACGGGCACCTCCGCGCAGCGGATCGTCCTGTGCGCGGTGGCCGTCGGCGTCTGCGTCACCGGCTACGCGCTGATCACCGGGCGCTCCCCCGAGGAGGTGGCCCTGTCCGGCCAGAACACCGTCGGCCTGCTGGCCGCCGAGCCCTCGTCCTGGGCGGTGGGCGCGCTGATCGCCCTGGCGGTCTTCAAACTGATCGGCTGGAGCATCGCCCTGGGTAGCCTCCGGGGTGGCCCCATCTTCCCGTCGATCATGATCGGGGCGGCGATCGGCATCGCCTTCGGCGGCCTTCCCGGCTTCGGGATGGCCCCCGCCCTGGCGGCCGGCATCTGCGCGGCCGGGGTGGCCGGCACCCGGCTGCCGGTGACCGGCGTGGTCCTGGCCGCTGCCCTGCTGGGCAAGGAGGCACCCACCCTGATGCCGCTGCTGGTGCTCTCGGCCGTGACCGCCCTGCTGGCCTCGGCCCTGATCGACCGCCAGCGCCCGGCGGACCCGGCCCACCTCCAGCCCGCCCCCGCCGACGCCTGAGCCCCCGGCACCGGACCCGACGGGCCAGCCCGTCCGACGGCCGGGCCCAAGTGCCGGGCGGCGCCCGGCCGCGGCGGCGCCGGTTCGGCGAGGCCGTCGCGCTGGCGGCCGTGGCGGGCGTGCTCGCCGGGGCGGTCGTCTCCTTCGACCCGTTCGACGACACCGGCGACACCGTGCACCTCGACGGGCCCCGCACCACGGCCGGCGGGAACTCCGGCAGCGCGTCCGGCGAGCCGCTGACCCTGATGCCCACCGGGCCGGAGCCCGAGCTGAAGGTGTCGGGCACGATCCCGCAGGACGGCAGCAAGGTGATGGTGACCACCCTCGCCGGCAAGAAGTCCCACTTCACGGGCAAGGTCTGGCTCTGGGTGCCGCCGCAGTACCACGACCCGAAGTACGCGCACAGCGGCTTCCCCGTGATGATCGCGCTGCCCGGCGGGCCCGGCTTCAACGCGAACCACTGGAGCGGCAGCGACCTCAAGCCGGAGGCCGACATCTCCACGGCAAGGGGCCCGTGAAGACGAAGTTCCACGTCGACGAGGGTGGCGGCCACGACGCCTACACCTACGTTCCCGGCATGTACGACGGCGGGCTCATCCAGTGGGTCGGCAAGCTCATGCGAGGGCCCGTCCCCAGCCCGTGACGGGCAGCGGGCTCACGGCCAGCACCGGCGCCGCCGGCGAGCCGTGCCGGTGCCCGCAGGGATCGAAGACCAGGACCACCGGCTGCCCCGGACGCTGACGCCAGGAGATGCGTTCCGGCGCTTCCTCGCACACCGGGCAGCACGGCAGCGGACCCGGCCGGCCCATCGGGACCAACGTGCCCGCCGGGCTCAGCGGATGCGGCTCCGGCCGGTATTCGGGGGCGGCCGCGAGCTGCGTGGAGTGCGGATCGCTCATGGAGACTCCCTGGTCGTGCGGTTGGACTGATCGCACTGTGCCATGGACCTGCCCCTTTGCGCACGGGTGAATCCTCCAGTGTTCCGGCGATGTTCCGGCAGGTCAGAGCTGTGAGCCCGGGCTCCCGGCGCCCCTCCCCGCAGACTTGGCGCTCAGCGCGGCCCCTCGGCGACCTCCACCACGCCCGATTCGTACGCGGCGATGACCGCCTGGGCCCGGTCGCGGACGCCCAGCTTGCCGAAGATGCCGGTGATGTGGTTCTTGACCGTGGAAACGCTGATGTCCAGCTCCGCGGAGATCTCCGCGTTGTCGAGTCCGGTGGCCAGCAGCCGCCAGATCTCCCGCTCCCGCGGTGTGAGTCCGGCCGGGACTCCGGCCGGCTGCCGGGCGGGCCGCACGGGGACCCGTACGTACGTGGAGATCAGCCGGGTCAGCAGGCGCGGCGCCACCGCGGCCTCACCGGTGTGGACGGTGCGGATCGCGGCGGTCAGCTCCTCCGGGGAGACGTCCTTGGGCAGGAACCCGTAGGCTCCGGCGCGCAGGGCGGCGACCACGTACTCGTCCATGTCGAAGGTGCTCAGCGCCAGGACCCGGCACTCCGGCAGCAGCCCGGACAGTTTCGCGGTGGCCTCGACCCCGTCGAGGACCGGCATCCGGATGTCCATGACGACCACGTCGGGTCGCAGCCGCTCCGCGAGGGCGACCGCCTCGGCTCCGTCCCCGGCCTCGCCGACGACCTCGAACTCCGGCTCGGGGGCCAGGATCAGGGCCAGGCCCCGCCGGACGAGCGGCTGGTCGTCGGCAATGAGCACACGGATCATCCGCGTTCTTCCTCTCCTTCTCCCCCGGGCGCGTCCGGACCGTGCGGCGCCGGCAGGCGCGCCGCCACCCGGAATCCGCCGTCGTCGAGCGCGGCCGCCTCCAGGGTGCCGCCCTGCAGGGCGACCCGTTCTCGCATTCCGATCAGACCGTAGCCGGAAACCGGAGCCGCCCGCGAAGGCGCCGGCCGGTTCCCCGAACCGTCGTCGCGGACCTCCACCGTCACCTCGTCCGGACGGTACGTCAGCCGTACGTCGGCCCGGGCCTGCCGCCCGGCGTGCTTGCGGGTGTTGGTCAGCGACTCCTGCACGATGCGGAACACCGTCAGGCCGAGGGCCGGCGGCAGCGGGCGGACCGGCCCGTCCACGGTGAACCCGGTCTCCAGACCGCCGAGCCTGGCTTCGGCGACGATCCGGTCCAGGTCGCCGGTGCCGGGCTGTGGGGCCGGCGGGGTGCGCTCCGGCTCCTCCCCCGCCCGGAGCACGTCGAGGAGCTGCCTCATCTCGCGCAGCGCCATCCGCCCGGACCCCTCGAGGGTGACCAGGGCCTCGCGGGCCGTCTCCGGGTCGTGCGCGAGGTTGGCCCGTGCCCCGCCGGCCATCAGCTGCATGGTGGTGATGTGGTGCGCCACGATGTCGTGCAGTTCGCGGGCGATGCGGCGGCGTTCCTCGGCCACCGCCCGCTCGGCCAGCAGGACGCGCTTGGCCTCGGTCTCCTGATGCCAGCGGCGCGTCAGCAGCGCGGCGGCGACGACGAGCAGGACGGCGACCGTGTTGCCGAGCAGGCCCATGAATCCGGTCGTCCCGCCGTAGCCGCTGCCCACCACCGTCAGCGGCACGGCCGCCAGGGCGGCCGCCGCCGTGACCGCCGGGCCGCGCACGCGGGCCACGGAGTAGAGCGCGACGGTCGCTCCCGCGGAGAAGTGCGGGCCCTGTGACGTGATCAGGTTCAGTGCCGCGCCGAGGGCGAGGACTGCGCAGAGCACGGCGACCGGCCTGACCCGCCGGGCCAGCAGGCAGGGCGCGGTCAGGACCACCAGGACGAGGGCGGGCACGGTGAGTGGCCGGCCGCCCTCGGCCGCGCCGAACGAATAGCCGACCATGTCGACGACAACGGCGGCGATGGCCACGAGCGCGTCGTTGCGGGTCCAGTTCAGGGCCCGGATCCCGCTCGGGATCCGGGCGTCCGTTTTGATCATCGGCATATTCCCATCCTCCCATCGCGCGGCCCGCCGACCGCGGGCCCCCAGGAGGAGTGCGGACCAGGACCGGAGTCCTGGTCCGGGGCCCGCACCGGTCCCGGGTCCCGGGCGCGAGCTCCTCCCGGGACCTGACGTTTCGTGAGGCGGCCGGTGATGAGCTGGTGAGCAGGCCGGGAACCCCCGGCTGCCGCCCCCGTTACGGAGGACTCCTTGATCCGCGCCCTGACCGCCTTCGCCACCCGAAGTCCATGGAAGGTCATAGCCCTCTGGGCGGTGCTGGGCATCGCCCTGACGATCCTCGGCCAGGCTCTGGTCTTCCGCGCCACGCAGGCGAGCACCGGCGCGTTCCTTCCGGCCTCCTACGATTCGGCGGCCGCGCTCGAGGTCGCCGAGGAGCACTTCGGGGTCGAGCCCGATGCCAACCCCCTGACCGTGCTGGTGGCCCGCGCCGACGGTGCGCCGCTGACCGCCGCCGACGAGCGGCGGATCGACGCCGGGGCGGCGAAGCTGACCCGGAAGCGGATCGTCATGCCGCGGCCCGAGGACGCTCCGCCCTTCCTGGTGCAGGACCGTTCCCAGCTGCCCCGGATCAGCCCGGCGATGACGGCCCCGGACCGGAGCCTCCGGCTGCTGTCGGTCGAGCTGACCGGCAATCCGATGGATCCCGGAATGCAGGACCTGTACCGGGCGTTCCGGGACCACACCCGGGCGGAGTTCGCGGAGTCGGGCCTGCGGACCGGGTTCACCGCGGGGCTCGCGGACACCGTGGACACCGCCGACGCGGAGGAGACCCGGTCGAAGATCGTGGGCGCCGTGATGGTCGCGGTGATCGTACTGCTGCACGTGCTGGTGTTCCGCAGCGTTCTGGCGGCGTTGCTGCCGCTGGTCGCCGTCAGCATCATCGGCGGGGCGGCGGCCGGGGTCGTGGTCGGTGCCGCGCTGCTGACCGGTATCGAACTCGACGCGTCCACACCCCAGTTGATCAGCGTGGTGCTGGTGGGCATCGGCATCGACTACTTCCTCTTCCTGCTCTTCCGCTTCCGCGAGCACCTGCGCAAGCACCCGGAGCAGTCGGGCCGGGCCGCGGCCGCCGAGGTCGCCGGACGGGTCGGTACGGCGATCACCTGTGCGGCGCTGACCATCGTCGCCGCGTTCTCCACCCTCGCGGTGGCCACCTTCGGCCAGTTCCGGGTGCTGGGCCCGGCCATCGCCGTATCCGTACTGGTGATGCTGCTCGGCAGCCTGACCCTGATGCCGGCCGTCCTCGCGGTCACCGGCCGCAGGATGTTCTGGCCCTCGCGGGCGCTGGACCGGGAGCCCCGCGAGGGCGTGGCCGCGCGGACGGGCGGCCTGGTGGCGCGGCGGCCGCTGACCCTGGTGCTCGCCTCGGTGGCCCTGCTGGGGGCGCTGGCCGCGGGAATGGCCGGGATGCGGGTGGACTACGGGCAGAGCGGCGCGGGCGGGGAGCGTACGGCTTCGGCGGCCACGGCGGCCGAGATCGCCCGCGCGCTGCCCGCCGGGGTGTCGGATCCGGCCGGCGTGTTCGTGACCGCCTCGGACGGGGGCACGCTGACGGCCGAGCGCCTCGGTGGACTCTCCCGCGCGCTGGCTTCGGTCGACGGGGTGGGCCAGGTGGCGCCGACGGTGCTCAGCGAGGACCGCCGGGCGGCCCGCATCGACCTGTTCCCGACCGCCGACGCACACGGGCAGGAGGCCCGCGACCTGGTCTCCGGTCCCGTCCGGGAAGTGGTGGCCGCGCACCGGCCGGACGGTACCGAGGCGCATGTCGGCGGTACGGCGGCGGTCTTCTCCGACATCGCGTCCGCCGTGGACAAGGACCTGAAGGTGGTCTTCCCGGTGGCGGCGGCGCTGATCGCTCTGATCCTGTTCCTGCTGCTGCGCAGCCTGCTGGCGCCCCTCGTCCTGATGCTCGCGGTGGGGCTGGGCTTCGCGGCTACCCTGGGTGCCTCGACCCTGGTGTTCCAGCACGTCGGGGACCGTCCGGGCGTGGACTTCTCGCTGCCGCTGGTGCTGTTCCTGTTCGTGGTCGCGCTGGGCACCGACTACAACATCCTGATCGCGGACCGGATCAGGGAGGAGATGGACCGGCCGGGTCCGGCACGTGCGGCCGTGGCGCGGGCGGTCCGCCACACGGCGCCCGCCATCGCGACCGCGGGCCTGGTACTGGCCTTCTCCTTCGGGAGCCTGGCCGCGAGTCCGGGCTCCGCGACCCGGCAGATCGGCTTCGCCACGGGCCTCGGGATCCTGCTCTCCGCGTTCGTGCTGTCGATCGTGCTGGTCCCGGCCCTGGCCTCGATGCTCGGCCGGTCCCTGTGGTGGCCGGTCGGGCCCGGCCGCTATGCCCGGGAGAAGGCGCCGGAGCCCGTGCCGGAGCCGTCGCCCGAGCCGGCCACGGCCGGCTGAACCACCGGCCGCGCGGTGAGGTGGCCGGTGCGCGCAGCCCCGTAGGGGTCTGTGCCGCACCGGCCACCCGCTCGCTCAGGCCAGCTTGTCGACCTCGGGGTGCTCGGCCAGCCAGGCGCGGACGGCCTGCTGTTCCTTGCCCTTGCCCGATTCCTGGATCTTGGCCTCCAGGCCGGTCAGCTGGGCCTCCGTCAGCTTGAAGGACTTCAGCCACTGGGCGACCTTCGGCTCGTCGGCCGCGAAGTCCTTGCGGGCGACGTTGTGGATGCCGTCGCCCTTGCCCCAGGCGCTCTGGGGGTCCGCGAGCTTCGTCAGCTCGTAGGAGGCGTACGCCCAGTGCGGGGACCAGAGCACGACCGCGACGGGTTCCTTCTTCTCGTAGGCCCGCTTGAGTTCGGCGAGCATGCCCGGGGTCGATCCGTCGACGACCTTGTACTCGCCGTCGAGCCCGTACTGCGGCAGCACCTTGTCCTTGAGGAGGCCCATCGCGCCGGCGCTGGGCTCGATGCCGATGATCCGGCCCTTGAACTTCCCCGCCTTGCCCTTCAGGTCGGCGAGGGTCTTGACGTCCTTCACGTAGGAGGGGACGGCCAGCTCGATGGAGGTCGGCCCGTACCAGGAGCCGAGGTCGTCGAGCTTGTTGCCGTACTTCTCCCAGTACTCGGACTGCGTGGCCGGCAGCCAGGCATCGGTCTGGAAGTCGACCTGACCCCCGGCGAGCCCGGTGAAGAGCGCGCCGAGTTCCAGCTGCTTGGCCTCGACCTGGTACCCGCGGCGCTCCAGGAGCTCCTTCCAGAGGAAGGTGGAGGCGATGCCCTCGTCCCAGGGGATGTAGCCGATGCTGAGCTTGCGACCCTTGCCGATGTTCTCGACCCCGGCCCCGCCGACCGCGTTGACCTGCGACTTCCCGGAGTCTGCGAAGATTCCGAGGCCGCCCGCGACCAGGGACAGCACCACGGCCGAGGCCACGGCGAAGACGGGCTGCGGGCGGTGGCCCCACACCTTTGCGGTGCCGGTGGCGGCGGAGCGGGCCTTGGCGAGGGCGCGCCGGCCGAGCGGGGAGACCTGGCGGCCGAGCGCCCCGGTCATCCGGTCCAGGTACATGGCGAGGATGACGATGGAGATGCCGGCCTCGAAGCCGAGGCCGATGTCCACGCTGCCGATGGCCCGGTAGACGGCGCCGCCGAGGCCGCCGCCGCCGACCATGCCGGCGATGACCACCATGGACAGACCGAGCATGATCACCTGGTTGATGCCCGCCATGATGGTGGGCAGCGCCAGCGGGAGCTGGACCCGTACGAGGGTGTCGCGCGGGGTGGTGCCGAAGGCCTCGGCGGCTTCGACGAGTTCGGCGTCGACCTGGCGGATGCCCAGCTCGGTCATCCGGACGCCGGGCGCCAGCGAGAAGATGATGGTGGCGATGATGCCGGGCACCACGCCCACCCCGAAGAAGATGATGCCGGGGATGAGGTAGACCATCGCCGGCATGGTCTGCATGAAGTCCAGGACGGGCTTCAGGGTGGCGCTGACCTTGTCGGAGCGCGAGGCCCAGATGCCCAGCGGTATCGCGAAGATCAGGGTGACCAGGGTGGCGACCAGGACCAGCGCGAGCGTGGACATGGCCTCGGGCCACAGGGCGACGGAGTCGACCAGGGCGAAGCCGGCGAAGGCCAGCAGGGCGGCGAGCAGTCCGCGCAGCCACCAGGCGGCGACGGCGAGGACGCCGGCCAGCAGCAGGGGGTTGGGTGCGGACAGGACGGCTTCGATGCCGTCGTAGAGCCCGGTGACGAGCGCGGCGATGGCGTCGAACAGCCAGGACAGGTGGCTCTGGAGGAAGTCGACACCGCTGTCGACCCAGGATCCGAGATTCAGACGGGGCATCACGCAGCCACCTCCGCGCAGGCCAGCGGGGCGCGTCGCTCGTCGCCGATGAAGGCGACGAGGCGGCCCTGCGGGACGGAGCCGACGACGGTGCCGTCGGCGGCGGTGACGGCGACGTCGTGCGGGACGCGGGCGCTGACGGCGCACACGTCGGCGAGCGGGGTCCCGGCGGAGACGGTGGGGCAGCCGCAGTCGGGCCGGCCGCCTGCGGCTCCGGTCATGACGGCGTCGGCCGTCAGCACCCGCGAGCGGTCCACGTCCTGGATGAAGGAGGCGACGTAGTCGTCGGCGGGGCGGGTGAGGATGTCCTCGGCCGTGCCCTGCTGGACGATGCGGCCGTCGCGCATGACGGCGATGGAGTCGCCGAGCCGCATGGCCTCGTTGAGGTCGTGGGTGATGAACACGATGGTCTTGCCCAGGCTCTTCTGGAGTTCGAGCAGCTGGTCCTGCATATCGCGGCGGATCAGCGGGTCGAGCGCGCTGAAGGACTCGTCCATCAGCAGCAGGTCGGCGTCGGTGGCCAGGGCGCGGGCCAGGCCGACGCGCTGCTGCATGCCGCCGGACAGCTCGTCGGGCCAGGACTTCTCCCAACCGCCGAGCCCGCAGAGGGCCAGCGCTTCGGCGGCCCTCCGGTCGCGCTCGGCCCGGGGGACGCCCTGGACCTCCAGGCCATAGCCGGCGTTCTCCAGCACGTCGCGGTGCGGGAACAGGGCGAAGTGCTGGAAGACCATGCTGATCTTGGTGGAGCGTACGCGGCGCATCTCGGCCGGCGAGAGTGCGGTGAGGTTTTCCCCGTCGAAGAGGATCCGGCCCGCGGTGGGCTCCAGCAGGCCGTTGAGCATGCGCAGCAAGGTGGACTTGCCCGAGCCCGAAAGACCCATCACGACGAAGATCTGGCCGGGCTCGACGCGGAACGAGGCGTCGATCACCGCCGCCGTCGTTCCCTCGGCGCGCAGCTCGTCGCGGTCGGTCTCACCGCTTTCGAGTGCGCGGACCGCCTTCGCGACGGCCGCGCCGTTGTCGGGTCCTTTACCGAACACCTTGTACACGTGCTCGGCTATGAGCGTGGACACATACACCCCAAGGGTCGTACCGGAAACGGCCCACCGGCGTGCGTGCGGCCGGCGGGCCGTGGAGCGCGACGGGATCCACCCGTCACCCGTGCCCGGCCGCTGTCGGCCGGCGGACGGGTCCGCTCCAGCAGCGCTACTGCCCCTACTTAACCTCTGCAAACGGTGAAGTGAGTCATGTCACTTACGCTGCGTCGCCACCCTTGCGCGCGGCCGCGTCCTCACAACCGGATTCCGCTTGCTGCGGGGAACCGGCTGCGGACAGCTCCGGGTCGGCGAGCATCGAGGCCCGCAGATGGGCGAGCACCCGGGTCAGGAGGCGCGAGACCTGCATCTGCGAGATGCCGAGGGCGGCGCCGATCTGGGCCTGGGTGAGCTCCTCGCCGAAGCGCATCGCCAGCATGCGGCGCTCGCGGTCGCTGAGGCGTTCCAGGAGCGGCGCCAGGGTCTGGATGTCCTCGACGCGCTCCAGCGCGGGCTCCTCGGCCCCCATGGTCTCGGCGAGGCTGTGGCCCTCGGTGCTGCCGTCGGCGTGGTCGGAGCCCGGGGCGTCGAGGGAGCCGCTGGTGTGGCCGTTGGCGGCGACGAGTCCCTCGATGACCTCTTCGTCGGTGAGCGAGAGGTGTGCGGCGAGGTCGGCGACCGTCGGCGGCCGGTCGAGGAGCGCGGTCAGCTCCTCCTTCGCCTTGGCCAGGTCGATGCGCATTTCCTGGAGCCGGCGCGGTACGCGGACGGCCCAACTGGTGTCGCGGAAGTGCCGCTTGATCTCGCCGGTGATGTAGGGCATGGCGAGGGAGGCGAACTCCACCTCGCGGGCCGGGTCGAACCGGTCGATGGCCTTGATCAGGCCTATGGTGCCGACCTGGAGGAGGTCCTCGAGGTCGCCTCCTTCGCCACGGCCGCGGAAGGGGCGCATGGCGAAGCGGACGAGTGAGATGTTCATCTCGATGAGGGTCTCGCGGACGTACCGGTACTCGGGGGTGCCCTCCTCCAGCTCGTGGAGCCGGCGGAAGAACAGTCGCGTCAGCTCGCGCGCGTCCGCGGGGGCCACCTCGCGGGGCTCCGCGATCCGGGGCGGCAGCACGGTGGCGGCGGGCTCTCTGCCGTCGGCTGGGCTCGGGGCTCTGCCGGCACCGGGACTCGGGCCGGGGCCGGGGCCGACCAGCCGGCCGGCGCAGGGACCGGTGCTGGGGCCGGTGCTGGGGCCGGTTCGGGGACCGGGAACCGAACCGGGAAGGGAGCCGGTCCGGGGGCCGGGAAGGGGGCTGGGAAGGGGGCCGGCGGTATGGGAGAACGGGGTGGGAATCGGCACGGGGTCGCTCCTTGGGCTGGTCGGCTTGCGGCGCATGACCTTGATGGGCGTACACCCTAGCCGGTTCCGGATCCGTTCCCCAGTTCCCTTCCTCGTAGATCAACCAGCCAGAGCCCGGCCGTATTTGCGGCAGGGCTCCGTTCCGGTCGCACATCGGCCGGACGGCCGCGATTCCCTCGGCCGTCCGGTCAATTCCCTTCGGCCGCGGGCCCGGTGGCCTTGTCTGCGCAGGCCCCGGAGGTGGCTGCGGAGGCGGCTCCCGAGGTGGTGCGGAGCGCCCGGATCAGGGCCTCGACGCCGGCCTCGGCCTTGGAGCGCGGGCAGCCCACGTTGAGGCGTACGAAGCCCGCGCCTTCGGGCCCGTAGGCGGTTCCGGGCATGATCGCCACCTTCTCGGTATGAATCAGCTCACGTTGGAGCGCCTCGTCGGGAACTCCGAGGGGCCGGAGATCGATCCAGGCGAGGTAGCCGGCCTTGGGCGGATGCCAGTCGAGCCCGGGAAAGGCATCGGCCAGGCGGTCGCCGACCATGCGCAGGTTGTCCCGGACGTAGGCGTTGAGCGCGTCGAGCCAGGGCCCGCCCTCGCGGTAGGCGGCGATGTGTCCCGCGATGGAGAGGACGGCCGGGGAGGACAGTCCGTCGGCGTCCTTGAGGAGGGTCAGGTAGCGCCCGCAGGACTCCGCGTCACCGAAGATGCCGTAACTGCCGGTCAGTGCCGGGATGTTGAAGGACTTCGAGGCGGAGGTCACGATGGCCCAGCGACTTCCGGGGCGGCCGTGCAGCGCCCAGGGGCGGTGCGGGGTGTGCGCGAGGTCGGAGTGGATCTCGTCGCTGATCACCGCGACCCCGTGCCGTTCGCACAGCTCCGCCATCCGCTCCAGCTCGGCCCCGCTCCACACGTGGCCGGTCGGATTGTGCGGGGAGCAGAGCAGCAACACGGTGGTGTCGTGGCGGGCCAACTCCCTTTCCAGGGCGTCCCAGTCGTGGAGCTGGACCCCGCGCACGCCCCGGTCGCGGGCGGCGAGGAGGCGGGGGAAGGCGTCGTAGGCCGGGGTGTGGACCACGACCCCGTCGCCGGGTGAGGACCAGAGGTCCAGGATCCGGCCGACCTGGTAGAGCACGGCCGGGGCGTAGGCGATGCGGTCCTGCTCGACGGGGGTGTCGTAGCGGGTGGCGTACCAGTGCCGGACGGCGGAGAGGAAGTCCTCGTGGCGCCAGCGGGAGTAGCCGAGGACCCCGTGCTCCAGGCGGCCGCGCAGGGCGGCGAGGACCTCGGGAGCGGTCTCGAAGTCCATGTCGGAGATCGTGAAGGGGAGCAGGCCGGCGGCGCCGAAGCGATCCTCGACGTAGTCCCACTGGGTGCACCAGGTGCCGTGCCGGTCGACCGGTGCGTCGAAGTCGTAGACGGGTTCCATGGGTCAGCCGACCGGGGTGAGCTTGGCGAGGGCGTCCTTCACGGACTGGACCTGGGGGCCGATGATGACCTGCACGTTGTGGTCGTCGAGGCGGACCACGGCGATGGCTCCGAGCTTCTTCAACCGGGCGTCGTCCAGCAGGGCGGCGTCCCCGACGGTCATCCGCAGCCGGGTGATGCAGTTGTCGAGGGCGTGGATGTTGGCCGGGCCGCCGAGGGCTTCGAGGATGGCGACCGGGTCGTACTTGCCGGCGACCAGCTCCGCCTCGGGGGCGTCGACGGCTTCGTCCGCCGCGGCGGGGCCGGTGGGCTCGTCGTCGCGTCCGGGGGTCTTCAGATTGAACCTGGTGATCGCCCAGCGGAAGAGGAAGTAGTAGACGGCGAACCAGATCGCGGCGATCACCGGGACCAGGTACCACTTGGTGGTCGTGCCCTGGAGGACTCCGAAGACCAGCAGGTCGATGATGTTGCCGTCGGTGTTGCCGATGTACACGCCGAGGACGGCGGAGACCAGGAAGCCGAGGCCCACCAGGACCGCGTGGATCAGGTACAGCCACGGGGCGATGAAGAGGAAGAGGAATTCGAGGGGCTCGGTGACCCCGCCCACCACACAGGCCACGACACCCGAGATGAGCAGCGCCTTGATCTCCGGGCGCATCGTCCGCTTCGCGCAGTGGTACATGGCCAGCGCGGCGCCCGGCAGACCACCGAGGTACGCGGCCATCTTGCCCTGGGACAGGAACTGGGTCGCGGTGTGCGCGGCGCCGGAGGGGGTGGTGCAGGACAGCTGCGCGTAGAAGAGGTTCAGGGCGCCGCTGACGTTCTCCCCGCAGACGACCCCGGCGCCGCCGGCGTCGGTGAAGCGGAACAGGGCGACCAGGATGTGGTGCAGGCCGATCGGGCGGAGCAGCACCTCGCCCATGCCGAAGAAGAAGGGGCCGAAGACCCCGGCGTGCGCGATGCCCGTGCCGACGGAGGCGATCCAGCTTCCGAGGGTGGGCCAGACGAGCGGGACGAGGAGTCCGACGATGCTCATGGCCAGGGCGGAGACGATCGGGACGAAGCGCAGGCCGCCGAAGAAGGCGAGTGCGTCGGGCATCTGCTTGGTGCGGTAGCGCTTGTGCAGCAGGGCCACGATGACACCGACGGCGACCGCGCCGAGCAGGCCGGTGTCGATGGACTTCACGCCGAGCACGTCGGCGATGCCGTAGTGCGCGATCTCGCCCTTGTCCTCGAAGTCCACGCCGCGGGTGGTGAGGAAGAAGTTGACGGCGAGGTTCATGGAGGCGAAGCCGACGAAACCGGAGAAGGCGGCGACGCCCTTGTCCTCACGCGCCAGGCCCAGCGGAATCGCCATCGCGAAGAGGACCGGCAGGAATTTGAAGGCGACCAGTCCGGTGTTGGACATCCAGGTGAAGGCCAGCTGGAGGGGTTCGTTGTCCAGGAAGGAGAGGTTCTGCAGGACGGCCGGGCTGGAGAGCGAGGAGCCGACGCCGAGCATGATGCCGCAGAAGGCAAGGAGCGCCACGGGCAGCATGAAGGTCTTGCCCAGGCCCTGGAGGAATTCCCAGAGCGCTGCCTTCGTCTTCTTCATGGTGGATCTTTCGTCCGGATTCGGAGGGGGTCGCACATAAAGATTCCGTTCTGTAAACGGGTGGCGCTAAGAGGAGAAGGGCCCCAATCCATAAGGCCTGATTCCTCCCGCGCGGGCCCCGCGCGGGGCTCTTGTGCGGAGCTTGTGAAGGCAGCACTCTGAGCGGACGACTCAGGGGGGTCCGATTTCATGATCAAGAGATCACGCTTATTGCGGCGCTGCGGAGCCGGGCTCGCACTCGCCTCGGCGCTCGCGCTCGGGGTGGACACCGGGGCCTCGGCCGCGGCCCCGCCGGAGGGGGTGGTCCTGTACGCCGGAGCTCCCGGAGCCGTCGGCGACAGCTACCTCGTCATGCTGGACCCGGCGCGCGCGGGTTCCCGTACGGACCGGGGCCGGGCCGTGGTCGAACGGTTCGGCGGCACGGTCGGCCGGACGTACGACTCGGCGGTCAACGGGTTCTCCGTCCGGATGACGGAGCGCCAGGCCCGGCGGCTCGCGGCCGATCCGGCCGTGACCACGGTCGCGCAGAACCGGAAGCTGCGTCTGGACACCGTCCAGCCCGACCCGCCGTCCTGGGGCCTGGACCGGATCGGCCAGCGCAGACTGCCGCTGAACGAGTCCTTCACCTACCCCACTTCGGCCGGCACCGGCGTGACCGCGTACGTCATCGACACCGGGGTCAACATCGGCCACCAGGACTTCGGCGGGCGTGCCCGGTACGGCTACGACGCGATCGACGACGACTTCGTGGCCGATGACCTGCACGGGCACGGCACGCACGTGGCCGGAACGGTCGCGGGCACCACCTTCGGAGTGGCCAAGAAGGCGAAGGTGGTGGCCGTCCGGGTCCTCGACTGGAACGGCGAGGGCACGACGGAGCAGGTGGTCGCCGGAATCGACTGGGTCACCCGCAAGGCCGTGAAGCCGGCCGTCGCGAACATGAGCCTGGGCGGGGATCCCGACGCCGTGCTGGACGCGGCCGTCCGGGGCTCCATCGCCTCCGGCATCACCTACGCGGTGGCCGCCGGCAACCAGTCCAAGGACGCCTCCACGCATTCGCCGGCCCGGGTCTCCCAGGCACTGACGGTCGGGGCGACGAACGCCCACGACGCGCGTGCCGGGTACTCCAACTTCGGTTCGCTGGTGGACCTGTTCGCCCCCGGCGACTCCATCACTTCGGCGGCCTACTGGAGTGACGACTGGAGCACCGTGATGTCGGGCACCTCGATGGCGGCCCCCCACGTGGCGGGCGCTGCGGCGGTCTACCTGTCCCTCAACCGCACCGCCACACCGGCTCAGGTGGCGAGCTACTTGAAGACCAAGGCCACGACCGGGGCGGTGCTGGGCCGCGGTACGGGTTCCCCGGACCGCTCCCTCTACATGGGCAGCGCGCCGAACCGGGATCTCGGCAAACGCTTCTCCAACACCAAGAACTACGCGGTCGGGGACCTGAAGACCATCAAGTCGCCGATCACGGTCAGCGAGGTGGCGGGCCGCGCGCCCTCCAAGCTGGACGTGGAGGTGTACGTCAAGCACCCGGACTCCGGGACCCTGCGGATCGACCTGATCGCACCCGACGGGTCGGTGTACCCGATCAAGGACGAGTACACCGACTGGGGTGAGAGCGACCTCGTCGGGCTGTACACGGTCGACGCCTCCTCGGAGACGGCCGCCGGGGTGTGGCGACTGCGCGTGTTCGATGCCTTCGCCGGGCACACCGGATACCTGAACGCGTGGGCGCTGCGGTTCTGAACGGCCGGCGGGTGGTGCGCTCCGGGGCAGCGGTCCCCGGAGC
>NZ_JBHWMB010000061.1:20942-53887 GCF_042730015.1 Streptomyces sp. NPDC059957
ACACCTCCCTCTACCCGTTCCCCCCCCCCCCTCCCCCCCCACCCCCCGCGTCCGGCCGCGGGTCAGCCGTTGGGGACGTTGTCCACGAAGGCCGTGCCCGCGGTGCGGTAGCCGCCGACCTTGGCCGCTACCTGGGCCGGGGTGAGGACCTGGTCCTTGACGTGCAGGACGTAGTCGACCTTCTGGTCGTAGGCGCGCGGGGTGGTGCTGGTCTGGCCGTTGAGGTCGATCAGCCACTGGTTGAAGTTGATCGACATACCGCGCTCGGGCAGGTACTTGGCATCGTGCGTGCCGAAGAGCTGTCCGTCGACGTAGTACTTGATCGTGGAGTTGTCTATGGTCAGCACCAGGTCGTGCCAGCCTGCGTAGCTCTGCCTCGACTCGGTGTGCTGGTTGACGGCCACCCACGGGTCGGCCTGGTACGTCTCCCAGGACGTCGTGTAGAGGATGTTGGCCGGCTCGCCCCAGCCGCCGTTGGGAAGGTACTCGAAGTCGTACTCCGAGTAGTCGTCGGCCATCGGGGCCTTGAGGTCGTTGATGGGGAAGAAGGTCTGTACGAGGCGGTCGCCGTCGGGGCCGGACCTCGGGGCGTCGCTGAACTTGACGCGGGCGGCGTAGGTGCCGTTCTTGAACTTCATGGTCTGGGTGGGGATCTCGGTGTGCTTGGTGCTCTCGCCGGTGCCGGCCGTGGAGGTCTCCAGGTTCATGATGGAGTTGCCCGCCTCCAGCCCGAAGGTGACGTTCCCGGGGGCCCAGGTGGCACCCGGGACGCCGGGGCCGCCCGCGTTGGAGCGCACGCTCCAACCGTGCGCGGCGATCGCCGGGTCGGTGTGGGAGGCGTAGTTGAAGTCGTCGAAGAGCGTGGCTCCGGCCGGTCCCGGGTCGGTCGGGGTGGGCGTGGGCGTGGGGCCGGTCGGAGTCGGCGTCGGGTCGGGGACGTTGCCTCCGGGTGCGGTGCCCCAGACGGTGCCGGTGCCCAGCTTGGCGGTCACCTTGTCCCAGTCGCCGTAGGCGGTGCGGGACGCGTCGAAGGAGTAGTCGTCGGACTGGCGCAGTGTCTGCCAGTCGGCGCGGTGGAAGCGCAGCTGCATGTCGCCGGTGTCGGCGCCCGGGGCGAGGCTTCCGGCGCCCGCGGTGAAGGTGATCTCCAGGTAGCGGTCGGCGGTGGCCCTCGGGGTGGCCATGGTGTGGAAGGTGCCGGTGATGTTGGCGCAGCCCTTGACCGCCCAGGAACAGGCGAACCGGTACTGGGTGCCGGGGCCGTCCGCCTTGAAGTAGTAGCGGAAGCTGACCTGGCTCAGGGAGACGGCGCCGGAGCCGTTGTTGACCACCTTGAACCAGGGCTCCGCCTGGTCGGCGGTGGCCCCGGTCGCGCTGGTGCGGTACTGGACCTTGACGGAGTCGGCCGCGGCGTTGGCGGGCAGGGCCGTCAGGGCGGCCGAGCCGAGGCCGGCGGTCAGGGCGATGGCCAGGGCAAGGGCCGTACGGCGCTTGCGGAGGGGGGTGCGGCTCGGGGTGTGGCTCGGGGCACGGGTCGGGGTGCTCATGCTGCGTTCCTCTCGGGGTGGGGGGAGGGAAGGGATCGGCCGCGCACGCCGAGGGCGGCGAGCCGGGTCTGGTGGTGGCCTTGGCGGCGCAGGAAGTCCGGCCAGTCGCGGTGCGCCGACCAGGCGGTGTCGGCCAGGGCGCACAGCCGCGGGAAGGCCAGGTATTCGAGCTCGGCCGGGGTGCGCGCGTACTCGGTCCACAGCTGCGCCTGGGTGCCGAGGACCCGGCGCGCGGCCTCGGGCTCCCAGTGCGCGGGGGCGGGGTCGTTGTCGTAGACGCCGCGCAGGTCGAGCACGCCGCCGTCCTGGCCGCGCGGTTCGCCGGGGTCGGCGGACTGCGGGTAGTCGAGGTAGGTGGAGCGGTAGGGGGTCATGATGACGTCGTGGCCGCGCAGGGCGGCGGCCCGCCCGTGCTCCGCGTCGAGCCAGGCCAGGGCTGTGAAGGAGGCGGGCAGTTCGGTGCCGGTCCCGGTCCAGCCGAGCGGGCGGCGGCCGAGCCCGGCCAGGTGCGCCGCGACCTCGCCGAGGAACCAGCCGTGGAGGGCTTCGGGGCCGGCCAGGCCTTCGGCGGCGACCCGGGCGCGGGCGGCCGGGGAGCTTTCCCATTCCACGCGGGGGCATTCGTCCCCGCCGAGGTGGACGTAGGGCCCGGGGAACACGTCCGCGACCTCGTCGAGCACGCCCCGGCAGAAGTCGAGCACGGCGTCGTGGACCCCGAAGACGTTCTCGCAGACTCCCCAGCGGGTCCAGGTGTCCAGCCGGACGCCGGGCCGGTTACCGAGTTCGGGGTAGGCGGCGAGGGCGGCGCGTGCGTGGCCGGGCATCTCGATCTCGGGTACGACGCTCACCCCGCGCCGGGCCGCGTAGGCGACGAGCCCGGCCAGTTCCGCGCGGGTGTAGGCGCCCTCGTGCGGGATCCCGTCTCCCGCGGTCCCGGCGCGCCGGCCGCCGATCTCGGTGAGCCGGGGGTAGGCCGCGACCGGCATCCGCCAGCCCTGGTCGTCGGTGAGGTGGAGGTGCAGGACGTTGAGCTTGTGCAGCGCGAGCAGGTCCACGAAGCGGCGTACGTAGGCCACGGGCTGGAAGTGGCGGGCCACGTCCAGCAGGGCTCCGCGCCAGGCGAACCGCGGCCGGTCGGTGATCCGTACGCAGGGCATCCACCAGCCGGCGGCGGGCGTACGGGGCTGCGCGCCCCCGGCGCCCAGCGCCTCGGGCGGCAGCAGCTGGCGCAGGGTCTGCACCCCGCGGAGCAGTCCCTCCGGGTGGGCGGCGCGCAGCAGGACGGAGTCGGGGCGGACGGTGAGGGCGTACCCCTCGGGGCCGAGGGGCTGCTCCCCGGGGGCCGTGTCCCCGGGGGTCAGGAGGAGGGTGATCCGCCCGTCGGGGTCCGGGACCAGTGGCAACCCGGTGGCGGGGGTGAGCAGTTCGCGCAGCAGGTCGGCCGCCGCCCCGGCGCCGGGTCCGGCGCGCAGTCCGGTGCGGTGGTCCAGGGTGAAGCGGCCGGGCAGGGCGGTGACCGAGTCGGGGCGCGGGACGAGAGCGAGGTCGGGGCGGAGGGAAGCGGCGGCGGCACCGGCCACGGCATCGATCGCGGGGTCGGTCGCGGAGGCGGTCGCGGGGTCGGTCACGGCGTCGGTCACGGTCTCGGAGATTCCTCACCTGACTGTTCCGTCAACTCACCGGGCCGAGGCAGGGAGTTGACCAACTGGCCAATTGGTTAGCTGAGTGGCTAGAAGGTGACACGGCCCGAGTACGCCGTCAACCCCGTACGGCCCGAATAATTCCGACGGACTCCTCGCGTCCCCACCTCCCCGAGTGGTTAGATGCACATGACCAGTTGGACAGGTGAGCAGAGAGAAATGGGGGCGGGCCATGACGAAGGACGCAACCGACCCGTCAGGATCCGTACTCAAGCGCGAACGGGTCCGCGAGCACCTGCTGGGGCTCATAGACATCCGGCGGCCCGGCGACGCGATCCCCTCCGAGCGCACCCTGTGCGCCACCCTGGAGGTCTCCCGTCCCACCCTGCGCGCGGCGGTGGACGAGCTCGTGGCCACGGGGCTGCTCGTGCGCGAGCACGGGCGCGGGATGTTCGTCGCCCCCGCCAAGATCACCCAGGAACTGGCCGCCGACGAGGCGGCCTTCGCGATGCGGCAGGCGTCCGGCCACTGGTCCAGCCGGATCCTGGAGCACTCCACCGTCCAGGCGGGCGCCCGGATCGGCCGCCGACTGCGCATCTCCCCCGGTGCGAGCCTGCTCTACATCGCCCGGCTGCGACTGGTGGACGGGGCCCCGATGGCCATCGAGCACCTGCACATCCCGGCCGATCTGGTGCCGGCCCTGACCCCGGCGGAACTGGAGGCCGGGGACCTCTACGAGCACCTGCGCGACCACCACGGCGTGTACGTGCACGAGGCGCAGCAGTCCATCGAGCCGACGGTGGTGAACGAGGGGGAGGCGGGGCTGCTGGACGTCCCGCTGCTCTCCCCCGCCCTGCTCATCGAGCGGCTCACCACCGACTCCACCGGCCGGCCCGTGGAGTACGTGCACTCCGTGTACCGGGGCGACCGCTACCGGATCGTCTCGCGGCTGGCCCTCGGGGTGTCCCCGGGAGCCGGCCGGCCGGGCGGCCACCACCCGGGGATCCCGCCGGGCGACCTCGGCCGCCGGGCGGTCATCACCTCCACCACCAGCGGGGACGTCCACACGAGTACATGACCGGCCCGAATGCCCCGAACGGCCCGAACGGCCCGGTCATGCGCGGACGAAGACCGCCTTGAGGTCGTGGGCCCTGTCCATCGTGACGTTGACCTGGTTCGCGGTGATCGCGTAGCGCTGCCCGTCCAGCTCCCACGCGGTGATCCGGTAGCCGCGCGGCGGGGTGGCGGTCACCTTGATCGAGGTCCCCGGCCGGTACGGGCCCCAGGTGTCGGGGCGCAGCCCCTCGCCCAGGGTCAGGGCGTAGCGCTGCCGGAGCTCGGCGGGGGCTCGGTAGCCGGCGATGACCGGGGTGGTGATCCGGGCGACGGCCGCGTTGTTGTTGTAGGCATCGCCGAGGGGCTGGCCGTCCCAGGTGTTCTCGGTGTTCGAGTACTGGTTGACGGCCGTGCAGGGCCCGCCGCAGGCCGAGGAGTACGCCATCAGCGTGTGGTAGCGGCGGTCGGGCGTGATGTAGCCGGTGCTGTACGGGGTCGTCAGATAGGGGCGGTAGTCGGCGCCGCCCGCCTGCTCGTCCAGGGTGGTGCGGTCGTGCCACAGGCCGAGGTTGTGGCCCACCTCGTGGCCGAAGTTGTACCAGAGCGCCACGGTCCGGTAGTCGACCACCGAGTACGCCTGGTCGTCGGTCTTCTCGCTCGGCGGCTGCGGGAGGTTGCCCTGCCCGCTGCTCGTGCCGTTCGGGACCTCGATCATCAGGGAGACCAGGTCGGCGCCGTACTTCTCGCGCAGCGCGGCGGCCGGGGCGCCCAGGCGGGGTTCCCTGGGGTTGGAGAGCAGGCCGTGGACGACCGGCGCGGCCTCCTGGTCCGCCGGGGCGTAGTAGTTCGCCTTGTAGGTGGCCACGATGTCCACGCGCGCCTTGATGTTGCTGTCGGCGAAGGCGTGGTTGATGCTCGTCTCGGCGAAGGCGATCCGCGCGAGCATCGCCTCTTCCCCGCCCATGCCCCATTCGGCGCGCGGGGTGTAGCCGACCACCATGTCGATGACGACCGGCGCGGCGGACGCGGCGCGGGTCATCAGCTGCCTGCGCGCCTCCGCGATGACCGCGGGGTCGGGGTTCTCGTACTGCGGGTCCGCGTCGTCCTGCGGGGGCTTGACGTGGAGGCCGGGGTCCTCCTCGGTGATCAGCAGCCGGCCCGGCTCGTTGCGGGGCTGCGCGATGCGGTACGCCCTCTCGCCCAGGTCGAAGAGGGCGTCCACGCCGACGGTGTCCGGTGCGGCCCCGGGGTCGCAGACTCCGGTGGTCGACAGCACCACCCGGCGGTGCACCCCGGATCCGACCGGGTGCCCGTCGACCTTGACGACCTCACCGCTCCACTTGACGGCGCCCCCCGCCGGGTCCCGCTCGACGCCCGACTCCACCACCTCGATGGAGGTGTCGGAGAACGGCCTGAAGGTGTGTCTGCGCGGGGTCCCGAAGGGCTGGTCCGTGCACAGCCAGCGGTAGTCGGCCAGGTCGAGGTCGATGGTGCGGCTGCGCAGGACGTGGCCGGGCGGCGGGGGCCCTGCCGCCGGGTGCGCGGGCGCGGCGGCCAGGGCGGGAGGCAGGCCGAGGGCGGTGGCGCAGAGGGCGGCGAGCAGCCCGGTGGCCAGGCCGGTACGGGAGATGATCATGCGCGTACGAACGCACGTCCACACGGCCCGGTCCACGCCGACACCCGCTCCCGCGACCGCGTCACCCGGCCACCCCGCCCCGGCTCACCCTGACGGGCCCGGTGCGGCCCCGGTGCGGCCCCGGCCGGCCTACGTGACGGGGCCCGGTTCGGCCCGGCCGGCCTACGTGACCCGGAAGCCGATGGCGGCCGGGGACCGGTCGAAGGTCAGCCGGTCCCAGCTGGGAAAGGCGAGATCGGTGACGGCGAGCAGCCGGCCGGCGGCGTCGTGCAGGGTGCGGCGTACGGAGAGCCCGCCGGGCGCGGCCTGCGGCGAGTTGGTCCGGGTCATGGTGATGGTCTCGGCGACCCGGCCGGCCCGCGCGGCCCCCTCGAGCCAGTGGTGCAGGGGCCCCAGGTCCTCGTCCCGGACGCCCGCCACCAGGCGGTCCCGGTAGCGGGCCAGTTCGGGGGTCCGGACGACGGTGCGGGGGCAGAGGTACGTCACCGCGTGCCGCCGGGTCTGGCCCGTCGGGCCGCTCTCGCGGTGGTGGTGGACCAGGGTCTGCTCACCGCCGCGCATGCCGAGCTGCTCGGCGAGCGCCGGAGCCAGGGTGACGAGGGTGAGCCAGGCCTGGGCGGGCTCCCCGGCGGGCGCCGGGGCCGGCGTGGCCGCCGGTGCGGGGGCGGCCCCGGCCGCCGGGGCCTGCGCGAGGGCCGGGGTCGGGATCGGGTCCGGAACCGGAGCCGGGTGGCCGGCCGGGAACGCCTCCGGGGGCCGCCCCGCCGGCACCGGGAACGCCGGGCGGGTGCCGCGGCGGCCGGTGACGACGAGGCCGTCCTGCCTCAGGTGCTGGAGGGCTGCCCGGATGGTCTGCCGGTTGACCTCGTAGCGTGCGGCGAGGCTGCGCTCGGAGGGCAGCCGGGCGCCGGGGGTGAGTGCGGTGAGGTCGAGCTCGCGCCGCAGCGCTGCGGCGATCCGCTGGTACTTGGGCATGGCGGCCGGGCCGCCGCCCCGCGAAGGGGAGGGCATGGCTTCTCCTCTGACGGGAGGTCAAGGACTGCGCGGTCTGCTCGACCAACGTAGCATTGGTCTATACCTGTCAGTGAGGGGGGATCCGGTATCCGGACCCTCTTTGGCCGGAACCGCACGCTCCCTCAGGGCCGCAGCGGATTGGGAAGCGGCAGGTAGCGGGAGTCGGCGCCGTCGGCGCGGGTCCAGCGCAGCAGCAGGTTGGTCTTGGCCGGGAGACTCGGGGCGGCCAGCAGGGCGGCGATCTCGGGAAGGTCGTGGGCGGCGCCGAAGCGCCGGAACTCGTCGCGGGCGGCGGGCCACAGCTCCCCGGCCGTCTCCGGGTGGCTCTGCGCGAGCGCGCCCGCCACCTCGGTCAGGTGGTTGACCACCAGGCAGTAGACCAGGCGCTGCCAGGCGGCCTCCCGGTCCACTTCCGGGAGGAGCTTCACGCCCTCCGCGTCCCGGAAGAGGGCCTGCGCGGGCACGCCCTGGGCGTCGACGGCGACCAGGGTGTTCTGGAGGTGCGCTTCCAGGACCACTCCGTGCCGGGCGAAGAGGTGCAGCACGGGCGGCACCACCTGGCGCAGGTACGCCCGCCACCACCCGGCCGGGTCGGCGGTCGCCGCCGGCGGGCTGCCCGGGTACCCCTCCGCCAGCGCGGCCGCCAGCAGGGGCGTGACGCCGGGCTCCGCGTGCGCCGCCAGGCCGTCGCGGACCAGGACGGCGAGCTCCTCGAAGGCGAAGGCGGCCGTCCGGTACCCCCGGTCGGACAGCCAGGCGGCGCCCGACCCGGACCGGCGCAGTTCCGCGAAGCCCGCCTCGACCGCCGCGTCCGTGCGGCGCAGCTTCAGCAGGTCGTGCCGCCACAGCCGGCGCACGTCGTTGGTGATCCGCACGTCGAGGCTGAACTTCACGAACAGATCACCGGCGGCGGAGCCGGCGGCCCCAGCGCCCGTGCCACGGCCGGCACCGGGGACGTACAGGGTCCGGATCGAGGCGGTCGGCCAGACCGGCACCCGCCCGGTTCCCAGCGAGAGCAGCCTCCCGTCCGCGAGGGCCTCGCGGACGGGAGGCCTGCCCGCGACCAGGTCGAGCTGCCAGGGGTGGGCGGGCAGCAGCCGGTAGCCGGCCGGCGCGCGCGGCCCGCCCAGCGTCTCCGCGAGCGCATCGACCGCGGCGGCCGCGGCCGGCCCGCCCTCCTCGACCACCTGGTCCTCCCGCACTCCCAGGAAGGCCAGCGGGAAACGGGCGTACGCCTCGGGGGCGTACGGCAGCCAGCCGTTGGCCGGCCCGCCGCCCCGGGCCTTGGGGGCCGGGTGGTGGGGGTGCCCCATGACCAGCGACTGCTCGGACCGGACGTACGGGTCCGCCGGCGGCGGCGTGGCCGCGCGGGCGGCCAGCAGCGCGGCGATGGTCTCCCGGCTGTCGGCGATCTCGACCGGGAGCTCGTCGTTGGACACCCCGGTGTACTGGCGCAGTTCGTCGGAGACGAGTTTGACCAGCTCCGTATGGGTGAGCGGATGCCAGCCGGCCCCGGTCCGCAGCTCGGGCCGCTCGGGCCTGCGCCCCGCACGCACCCTCAGCAACCGCCCGCTGCCCGACAGCCGGTACGCGCACCAGCCGTCCTCCTCGGAACCTGCGGACCCCCCTATCCCGGACGGCCCGGCGGCCCCGGCGAGCGGGACCGGTTCGGCGGCCTCCCGCAGGAGGCAGTTCAGGAGCGGGGTGGCCGCACAGGTGTCGGCGGCGGCGCTGTCGGTGGCGTTGAGGTCCACGGATTCCATTCGGTACGTCCAGAGCGCCGGAGGTGCGCGGGGGCGTACCACCGGCCGTGATCTTCAGTATCCGCGATGATGAAGTGATCATCACGTCATCCGAGAGGACCGGGGCCCTGGATCCCAGCATGCACCTCCCCGCCACCGCGGCCGAAGAGGCCGTCGCCGCCGAGCTGGCCCGACTGTCCGAAACCGGACCCGCCGGACGGGCGGGACCCGCCGGACCCGCCGGACCGGGCGGACCGGGCGGACCGGGCGGACCGGGCGGCACGCGCTCCGGCAGCCTCGGGTCCGCGTACGCCGCCGCGCTCCCCGGCGCGCGCGCCGCCGTACTGACCCGGCTGTGGCGGGCGTTCGCCTTCGAGCCGCTGCCGTGGATCACCCACCGGGAGCGGGGTTCCGGCTCGCTCGCGCTCCGGCTCGCCTCCGGTTCCCGGCTGGAGGGCCCGCTCCCCGACCCGTACGCGACGACCTTCTCCGCGGCCCGCGCGTCCGCGCCGCCCGTGACCGAGCTGCTGCTCGACGGCCGCCCCTACCGGCGGGCGGCCCCGCTGGTGGCGGCGCTCGGTCTGCCGTACGGGGAGGAGTTCGCCGCCGAGCTCGACGAGAGCACGGCCTCCCTCGCCCTGTCCCGCGCGGGCCAGCCGGCCGGCCCTGACACCGCGAACCTCGCCGACTGGGAGTGGGAGCAGCGGGTGGTGGACGGCCATCCGTACCACCCCAACTGCCGCTCCCGCCCCGGTTTCACGGTGGCCGAGCAGCTCGCGTACGGACCCGAGCACCGGCCGGTGGTCACCCTCGGGCTGGCCGTCGTACGGGACGCGGAGTGCCGGGTGACCGGCGAGTGGCCGGACCGGTGGCGGGAGGCCGGGCGGATCCTCGTACCGGTCCACCCCTGGCAGGCCGAGCACGTGGTGAAGCAGGGGGGAGAGAAGGCGGACGGGCACGGGTACGGCCACGGGCACGAGCTGCGGCCCGGGCCCGCCGCGCATCCGTTGATGGCCCTGCGCACCCTGTCCCCAGCGGACGGCGGGCCCCACGTCAAGACCGCGCTCAGCACCCGCCTCACCTCCTCCGTGCGGGACATCTCCGTCTACTCCATCGAGACGGCCGCCGCGGTCTCCGCCTTCGCGCAGAGCCTGTCCGAGCGGCTCGACGGCCGGCTGCACATCACCCGCACGCTGGGCGCCGTCACCGCCGGAACCCCGGACCTGGCCGCCGTGCTCCGCGAGGCGCCCGAGGCGTACGCGGACCGGGGCGCGGGCGAGCGCGTGCTGCCCGTGGCCGCCCTGGCGCTGACCCCGTACGCCCGCTCGGACGCCTGGCGGGCCGGTTTCGCGCGCCTCGCGCTGTCGGTGTGCCTGCGGGTCCTGGACCTCGGGGTGGCGTTGGAGGCCCACGGGCAGAACCTGCTGGTCGTGCTGGCCGCCGACGGCGCACCGCTGCGGCTCGTGTACCGCGACCTCGCCGACATCCGGATCAGCCCGGCCCGTCTCGCCCGCCACGGCCTGTCGTCGCCACCGCTGTCGGGGCGGCTCATCACCGACGACGTGACCCTGCTGCGCCGCAAGCTCTTCGGATCGCTGGTGGCGGGGGCGCTCGGCTCCACGGCCGGCTCGGCCGGCGCGCTCGCGGCGGATCTGGCGGCGGCCGCGCCCGGCCTGCCCTCCACCGCCGACGCCCGGGCGCTGCTGACCGGGCCGCTGCCGACCAAGGCGCTGACCCTGATGCGGCTGAGTCCGGGCGTGCCGGGCGACCAGTGGGCCGAGCTGGACAATCCGCTGACCGGGGGCTGAGTTCGGGGCTCCGGCGGGCTACTGTCCGGGGGCATGGCATCGACTTCGCGCTTGAACTCCGTCCGGTCGTCCTACGACGCCGTCGCCGCGGACTACGCCGCGCTGCTGACCGGAGAGCTGGAGGGCAAACCGCTGGACCGGGCCATGCTGGCCGCCTTCGCGGAGTGCGTGCGCGGGGAGGGCCCGGCCCCGGCCGGGCGGTCGCGGACCTGGGCTGCGGACCGGGCCGGGTGACGGCCCACCTCGACGGCCTGGGCGTACGGGCCTTCGGGGTCGACCTGTCCCCCGCGATGGTGGCGGTGGCCCGCCGGACGTATCCGGGGCTGCGGTTCGAGGTCGGCTCGATGGCCGCGCTGGACGTCGCGGACGGGGTGCTGGGCGGGGTGCTGGCCTGGTACTCCACCGTGCACACCCCGCCCTCCGGACTGCCCGTGCTGTTCGCCGAGTTCGCCCGGGTGCTGGCCCCGGGCGGGTACCTGCTGATCGCGTTCAAGGCGGGCGACCGGCAGCTCCGGCTGGAACACGCGTACGGGCATCCGGTCGACCTCGACGTGTACTGGACCCCGCCCGACCTGATCGGCGAACTGCTGGCCGGGGCGGGCCTGACCGAGACCGCCCGCCTGATCCGGGAGCCGGACGCCACGGAGAAGTCCCCGCAGGGCTTCCTGCTGGCCCGCCGGGCGGGCTGACCACGGGCGGGGGCTGTGCGGGAGGCCGGCTCGGGGGGCCGAGCCCGAGGCCGGCTCGGGGCGGCCGCTCAGGGAGCCCGGCCCGAGGCCCGCTCGGGCCGCTCGGTGGCCGTCCCGAGGCCCACTCGGCCCGCTCCGGGCGCGGCCAGAGGCCCGCTCGGGTCGCTCGGGGCCCGGCCCGAGGCCCGCTCGGGGGCACCTCGGAGGCTCTGCCTGAGGCACCTCGGTGGCCCGGCCGGAGGCTCTGCCTGAGGCACCTCGGAGGCCCTGCCTGAGGCACCCGCCGCCGCCCGGGCGTGGGCCGTTCGGGGGGCAAGCCCGCCCCCGTGGGCCCGCCTTCGCCCCGAACGGGCGGGGCGGTGGCAGGAAGGAGGGATGACCCTCCACCGCCGCCAGGTCCTCGCGGGAGCCGCCACGGGCGTCCTCGCCTCGATCGGCGCGACGGCCCGTACGACGGCCGGTACTGCGCCTCGTACGACGGCCGGTACGACGCCCCGTACGACGGCCCGCCGCGCGGACCCGGACTACGGGGCGCTGGCCCGGTCCCTCGACGGCCGGGTGGTGACGGCGGACGACGCGGACTACAACGAGGCCCGGCAGCTGTTCCAGCCCCGCTACGACGCGGTCCGGCCGGGCGCGGTGGCCTACCCCGCGCACCCGGGGGACGTGGCCGCCTGTCTGGACTTCGCCCGGCGCTCGGCCGTCCCCGTGGTGCCGCGCGGCGGCGGCCACGGCTACGCGGGCTGGTCGACCCGCGGGGCCGGACTCGTCATCGACACGGGCGTCATGGCGGAGGTGGCCGCGGAGTCCGGCAGCGGGGTCCGGATCGGTGCGGGCGCCCGGCTCGGGGAGGTGAACTCCGTCCTCGCCGCGCGGGGCCTGGCCGTCCCGACGGGGCTGTGCCCCTCCGTCGGCATCGCCGGTCTCACCCTCGGCGGCGGCCTGGGCCTCTCCTCCCGCTCCTGGGGCGCCACCTCCGACCGGCTCACAGGGGTGACCGTCGTGACCCCCGACGGGACGGTCCGCGAGGTCGGCGCCGACCACGAGCCCGATCTGTTCTGGGCCCTGCGCGGCGGCGGGGGCGGCAACTTCGCGGTGGTCACCGGCTTTCGCTTCCGCACCCACCCGGTCTCCGACTGCGCCTTCGCGGAACTGCGCTGGTCCGCCGCCGACTCCCCCGCGGTCCTGCGCGGCTGGCAGCGCTGGCTGGAGGCGCTGCCCGATCCGTTCTGGAGCCAGGTGGAGTTCACCGTCGACGGCGGCCCGGTGGGCGCCCCCGCCCTGCGGGTGCTCTGCCTGGACGGCGGGCGCGCGGAGCTGGAGCGGCAGCTGACCCGGCTGTCCGACCTGGTCGGCGGTCCGCCCCGGGACTCCTGGACCGTCGTGCGCGGCTACGGGGACACCGTCCGGGCGATGGCAGGCTGCCTGGACCGGAGCCCCGCCGCGTGCCGGCTGCCGGGCACCCTGCCGGGACACGATCCCCTGGGCCGGCTCGGCCGCGACTCCTACGCCGCCCGGTCCGACTTCTGGGCCCCGGACGGGCTGACCGAACCGGCCGCCTCGGCGGTACTGGCCGCCCTGCGGCGCTACGCCGGGAGCGTGCCGCCCGGCGGGTCCGGCGTGGTGCAGTTCGACGGGGTCTGCGGCGGAGCCCTCAACCGGGTCCCGGTGCGGGACACGGCCTTCGCTCACCGCTCGGCCGGGTTCCTCGCCCAGTACCTCGTCTACTGGCCCGGCCCGGCCACGGCCGCCGACATCGGCCGCCACCAGGGCTGGCTCGACGGGCTCTGGCAGGACCTGCGGCCCTGGGCGGGCGGAGCCGCGTACCAGAACTACGCCGATCCGAAGCTGACCGGCTGGCGCGAGGCCTACTACGGGCCGAACCTGGCCCGCCTCGAAGAGGTCCGGCGCCGCTACGACCCGGACCGGCTGCTGCGCTTCCCCCAAGCCGTCTAGACGGCCCAGGGCCTGTCCTCCGACAGGGCCGTGCCCTCCCTCCCATCCCCGAAGAAGGAGACGGACATGCGACGTACGTTGACGGTGGCGGCGGCCACGGCCGCCCTGCTGCTTCCCGCCGGCCCCCTGCCCGAGGCCGAGGCCGGCACCGCCCCGGCGCAGGCACCGACGCAGGCCCAGGCCCAGGCCCAGGCACCCGGCACCGACCGGTGGTCGGCCCGGGAGGCGGAGTCGTTCTGGACGCCCGACCGGATGGCGTCCGCGGTCCCCGTCATCCGCGGCGGAGCCCAGGCGGCGGTGGACGGGACCGGCCGGAACTTCGACGGCATCCCGGTCGTCGGCCGGATGTTCGTCATGAAGGGCGGCGGCGCGTACTTCTGCACCGCGAGCGTGGTCGCCTCCCCCCGCGGCAACCTGGTGCTCAGCGCGGCGCACTGCCTGCTCGGGACGGACGCCCGCCAGGTGGCCTTCGTACCGCAGTACACGGCCCAGAACCCCCAGCCGTACGGGATGTTCCCGGTCCTGCGCGACGCGGCCGGCCGCTCCAAGGTCTGGATCGACCCGCGTTACCGCAAGCTCGGCGCGGACAAGGGCGCCGCCCTCGACGTGGCCTTCGCCCAGGTCGGCCCGGACGCCGACGGCTTCCCCGTGGAGGACGTGGTGGGCGGCAACCGCCTGGTCACCGGCGCCGCGTACGCGCACAAGAAGGTCTCGCTGATCGGCTATCCGGCCTCCGCCGCCCGGCCCCGGCTGTGCGTGAACCGGACGACCAAGTTCACCAGCACCGATGCGAAGATCCCCGGCTCGTTCCTGCGCATCAACTGCACCGGCTACCCGGGCGGCACCAGCGGCGGCCCGTTCCTGATCGGCTTCGACGAACGGACCGAGACCGGCAGCGTGGTCGGGGTGATCGGCGGCTGGAAGACCGGCGGGGACACCGCCGACACCTCCTACAGCTCCTACTTCGGCGCCGACATCAGGAAGTTGTACGAGAAGGCTGTCGCCGGGGCGCGGGTGGCGTGAGCACCCGCACCCGGCGGGTGCGGCGCGGGTTGCCCACCGTACGCGGGGTCGCCGGCAGCCCCTCCGCGCTCAGCGGTTCGGCGGGTGCGAGGCCGAGCTGCCGGCGCAGGTCCGCGAGGGCGGTGTGCACGGGTCCGAGGATGACCTCGGCCCGCGGATGGGCGTACGCGAGGGCGTGCGCGGCCGTCTCGATGGCCTCGGCGGCGTCCTCGGCGGCGCCCCGGCTCCACCCTCCGGGGGCGGCCCGCCCCCAGGGCGCGAGGATGTCGTAGAGGTGGCAGGCGGCATCGGCCACGGTGTCGGCCTGTTCACCGACGCCGGGCGCCGCGATCGTCGGGAGCTCCATACCCGCTCAACGAGCGGAACCCGCCCGGGGAACGAAGGCGGCCCGGACAGCCCGGGTCACGGGGAGACCGCCTGCAGCCAGAGCGGCAGCAGCAGGAGGGAGACCAGGGAACTCTTGATCACGACGGCGGCGGAGAGGTCCACGCCCACGTCGTAGCGCTGGGCGAAGATGAACAGGTTCTGGGGCGTCGGCATCGCGGCGATCAGCACGAGGTACGTGAGCCACTCGCCCCGGACCCCGAACAGCCCCCCGCACACCGCCCACGCCAGCAGCGGGAAGGCCACGCACTTGAAGCCGATGAGCGCCAGCTCCTCGGCCGTGGTGCCCCGGACGTCGAGACCGATGCCGCCGAGGTGCAGTCCGAGGGCGAAGAGGGCCACCGGGGAGGCGCTGTCGCCGACGAAGGCGGCCCCGTCGAGGACCACCTCCGGGACGCGCACGGAGAGCAGGTTGAGCAGGATCCCCGCGTTGCAGGCGAGGACCAGCGGGGTGACGAGCGAGGCGCTGACGGCGCGGCCGAGGCGCCGGCCGGGGCCGCCGCCGGAGCCGGGGCCGGTGCGGCCCAGCTCCATGATGGAGATGACGACGAGCGACAGCACGCAGACCTGGAAGAGCAGCACCGGGAAGATCGGCGCCGCCGTGCCGAAGAAGGTGATGAAGACGGGGACGGCGAAGTAGGCGGTGTTGACCTGGACACCGGCCATCACGCGCAGCGCCACGTCCCGGGGGTCGCGCAGTCCGGCTGCCGCCGAGGCGGCGGCGACGGCCGCGACCGCGAGGGCGGCGGCCGCCGCGTAGCCGCCGATGGCCCGCCAGTCGAAGAGGGCGGAGAGGTCCGCGGCGTAGATGTTGCCGAACAGGTAGCACGGGACCGCGAAGAGGAAGGCGTAGTCGGCGAAGGCCTTGGAGGCCTCGGCGGGAACCACCTTGCGGCGTGCGAGGAACACGCCGACGCCGAAGGCCAGCGCCACCGGGATCAGTTTCTCCAGCGCGGCCGCCCCGCCCATGCGTACCCGCTCCCCGCCGTTCGGTGATCGCCGTTCGGTGACGGCTGTTCAGTGCGGCCGTTCAGTGATCGTCCAGGCCGGGCGCAGTCTATGCCGAGCGGCTGCGGTGGCCGGGGTGTGGGGCGGGGGTGTGGCGGGGGGGGCGGGGGGCGGGGGGGCGGGCTTGACCCTGACGTGCGGGTCAGGGTTTAGCGTCGGCGCACCCACCCGCCCCGGACCGGCGGCGGCCGTCCGCGCCGTCGCCGGCCGCGCCGTTCCCAGGAGCCCCGATGGTCACCGACCTGCCCCCTGCCGCACGCGAGATCCGGCTCGCCGCCCGCCCCGGAGGACTGCCCGAGCGGGCGGCCTTCGCTGTTGTCGAGGCACCGGTGCCGGAGCCCGGGCCGGGCCGGGTGCTCGTCCGCAACCGCCACTTCCTGGTGTTCCCCGGGCTGCTCACCCTGATCGGCGGGGCGGTCGAGGGGCTGCCGCTGCCCCCGCTGCACCCCGGTGACACGCTGTTCGGGCCGGCCGTCGGCGAGGTGGTGGCCGCCCCGGCCGGCAGCCCGCTGCAGCCGGGCACGCTCGTCTCGCACCTGCTCGGCTGGCGGGAGTACGCCCTGGTGGACGCCGCCGACTGCACTCCGCTGGACGACACCCTGCCCGACCCTGTGGCGTACCTCGCCCAGGGCTCGGCCCCGTACGGTGCGCTGACCCGGCTCTCCGGGGTCCGGGCCGGGGACACCGTCCTGGTCACCGGAGCGGCCGGCGCGGTCGGGACCCTCGCCGGCCAGACGGCGCGGCTGCTGGGCGCGGGCCGGGTGATCGGCACCACCGGCTCCCCGGAGAAGGCCGAGCGGCTGGTGGCGGAGCTGGGCTACGACGCGGTCCTCCTGCGGGGTGCCGGGCGGCCCTTCGCGGAGCAGCTCGCCGGGGCGGCGCCCGGGGGGATCGACGTACTCGTGGACACGGTGGGCGGCGAGCAGCTGTCCGCCGCCCTCGGCGCCGCCCGGCAAGGCGCCCGCTTCGCGCTGGTCGGCGCGCTCTCGAGCCAGTTGGCGCCGGGCCGGTCCGGGGGCGGAGCCCCGGTGGAGGTCGACCCGTTCCGCCTGGTCGTCAAGGGCGTCTCGGTGCGCGGGTACCTCGGTACGGAGCATCCGGACGTGGAGGAGGAGTGGACCGGTCGCTTCGGTGCCTGGCTGCGCTCCGGGGAGATCCGCTTCCCGCACGTGCGGATCCCGGGCATCGATCGCGCCCCGCAGGCGTTGCGGGAGTTGACGCAGGGACGGCACTTCGGCGCCGTGGTGGTGGAATTGCCGGGGTAGTCCGGACGGTTGGCGGGCCGGCGGCTCGTGGGCGGTGCGGGGATGACGGGGGTGGGCGCGGAATGCGGATCGGTGACGCGGCGGCGGCAGCGGGGACCACACCCCGGGCACTGCGGTTCTACGAGCAGCGCGGACTCCTCGCCCCGCAGGGCCGCAGCCCCTCCGGCCAACGGGAGTACGGGCCCGGGGACGTGGCCCGCATCCGGATCATCCGCGATCTGCTGGCCCACGGGTTCACCGTCGAGGACCTGCGCGGCGTGGCCGACCGGCTCCACCTGCTCGCGGCGGATCCGCCGCCGAGCTGCGGCTCCGGCGGCGGGGTCGTCGGCCACCGACTCGCCGTGCTCGACGCGGAGATCGACCGACTCACCCGCCTGCGCGCGGCCCTCGCCCGGCGGGCGGGCATCGACGGCGCCGCCGACGCCACGGAGGCGGAGCCGGACCTGTAGCCGGAGCCGGAGCCGGGCTCAGGGTCAGTTCCGCGATCGGGTCGGGGGCCAGAGCCAGGGCGGGAGTCGGCGCCAGAGCCAGGGCCAGAGCCGGAGCCGGGGCGGGAGTCGGAGCCAGGGCTGGGCCCGGGCCGGAGCCGTTGCCGGATCTGAAACGGAGGCCAGGGCCCGAAAGCGGCCCCTGGGGCCGGATCCGAGGCCGATACCCGTGCCGGAGCCTGCGCCGGGGCTGGAGTCGGAGCCAGGGCCGGGGCCCGAGCCGGAGCTGTTGCCGGATGTGGAACGGAGGCCAGGGCCCGAACCGAAGCAGGGACCAAACCCGCCCCGTGGCCCGAGCCGAGGCCCAGTCCTGTGCCGGGGCCCTAGCCAGGGCCGGCCTTGGCCGGGGCCGGGCAAGGCCGGAGCCCGAGCCAGGGCCGGAGACGGGGCGGGTTCGCGGTCGGGGCCAGGGCCAGGGCCGGAGTCGGGGCCGGAGCCGGAGCCTGAGCCGTGGCCGGGGCCGGGGCGGGTTCGCGGTCAGGGCCGGAGCCGGAGCCAGGGCGGGGGCCGGAGTCGGGGCCAGGGCCGGAGCCGGGGCCCGAGACCGAGCCGGGGCGGGGCGGGGCGGGGGCCAGAGTCTGGGTCGGAGCCCAAGCCAGGGCCAGGGCTCTAGCCCGAGCCAAGGCCGGGGCCAGGGCCGGGGCCCGAGACCGAGCCAAGGCGGGGCGGGGCGGGGGCCAGGGCCGGGGCCAAGGCCAGGGCCAAGGCCAAGGCCAGGGCCAAGGCCAGGGCCAAGGCCAGGGCCAGGGCCAGGGCCAGGGCCAAGGCCAGGGCCAAGGCCAGGGCCAGGGCCAGGGCCAGGGTTCGGCACCCGAGCCCGAGCAACTGCCCGCCCCGGGCTGTCGGGGCGGGCCCGGGAGAGCCGTCCGGGGCCCGGGCGGGGCTCGGACGCATAGGCTGGACCGATCATGAGCGAGCGCGCCCGATCCCGATTTCGATCCCTCTTCCGAGCCCGGCCCGGATCCCGGTCCCCGTCCGGACCGCCGCACGGATCCTGGCCCGGACCGCCGCACGGATCCCCGCCGGGGTCCCGGCCCGGACCGCCGCACGGATCCGCGTCCGGATCCGCGCCCGGATCCCCGCCCGAACCGCCGCACGGATCCCCCTCCGGGTCCCCGGCCGGATCGCCGGCCCGATCCGTGCCGGGGGAACCGGATGCCTCCCGCGCCCGGCCAGGGCAGTTCGCGGTGGCGCTGCGGACCCCCGCGCGGGCCGCCGAGCCGCTGTTCGCGCAGGCGCCCAAGGCCTGGCAGCGGATGCTGCCGTACGCCGTGACCGCCGTGTGCGTGCTGACGCTGCTGCCGGTGACGATCGCGGTGCTGACCAACGACTACAAGGCGGGCGGCGGGTGGGCCGGGGCGCTGGGCGTGGCCCAGACCCTGCCCTTGCTGCTCGCCGTGACCCGGCCGCTGCCCGCGTGGGGGATGGTGCTGCTCGCGGACACGATCGGGGCCGCCGTGCTGACCCAGGCCGACCAGGTCGCGGGGCATGCCTGGCCCTGGACGCCGATGGTGATCATCGGCTACCTGGTGCTGATGGCCTGCCTGGGGCTGCGCGAGTCCATCCGGACCCTGGTCGGGGTGTGGCTGGCGACCGGGGTGGTGGGGGCGGCGCTGTGGGGCTTCCAGCCGGACGGGACGACCAACACGGTCGCCCTGCTGTTCGTCCTGGCCGGGGTGGTGCTCGCGCTGACGGGGGCGCTGCGCGGGCTCGGCGACGCGCGCCAGAAGGTCGCCGAGCAGGAGAGCATCAGCGAGGCCGAGCGGTCCCGGCGCACTTTGCTGGAGGAACGGGCCCGGATCGCAAGGGAGTTGCACGATGTCGTCGCCCACCACATGTCGGTGATCACGGTGCAGGCGGATTCGGCGCCGTACCGGCTGCCCGGCATGGCGGAGCCGGTGCGCGAGGAGTTCGCGGCGATCGCGTCGAGCGCGCGGGAATCGCTGGGCGAGATGCGGCGGTTGCTGACGGTGCTGCGCGGGGACGAGGCGAACGGCGCCGACCGGACCCCGCAGCCGGGGCTCGCGCGGTTGCAGCAGCTGGTGGAGGCGACCGTACGGGCCGGGCAGCCGGTGGAGTTGGCGCTGGCCGCGGGCGCGGCCGGGGCGGCGCCGCCGGCCGTGGACCTGTCGGCGTACCGGATCGTCCAGGAGGCGCTGGCCAATGTGGTGCGGCACGCGCCGGGTGCTTCGACGCGGGTCTCGGTGACCTTCGACGAGGAGGAGATTCTCGTGCTGGTGGTCAACGGCCCCGCGCGGGACGCGGTGGTGGCGGTGGAGACTTCGGGTACCGGGCACGGGCTGGTGGGGATGCGGGAGCGCGTACGGTTGACGGGCGGGACGCTGGACACCGGTCCGCTGCCCGACGGCGGCTTCCGGGTCGCCGCCCGCATGCCCATCAACACCGCTCCCGAGGAACCAAGTTGACCATCCGCGTGATCATCGTCGACGACCAGGCCATGGTGCGGGCGGGTTTCGCCGCGCTGTTGTCGGCGCAGGCCGACATCGACGTGGTGGGTGAGGCGCCCGACGGACGCCAGGGGATCCAGGTCTCCCGCACCGTCCACCCCGACGTGGTGCTGATGGACGTCCGGATGCCGGAGATGGACGGGCTCAGCGCCGCCCGCGAGCTCCTGGATCCCCCGCCGGGGGTGGTGCACCGGCCGAAGGTGCTGATGCTGACCACCTTCGACATCGACGACTACGTGTACGAGGCCCTGCGCGCGGGGGCCTCCGGCTTCCTGCTGAAGGACGCCCCGCCCGCGGACCTGATCGCGGCGGTCCGGGTGGTCGCCTCGGGCGAGGCGCTGCTGGCTCCGTCGGTGACCCGTCGGCTGATCGCGGACTTCGTCGAGCGCAGGCCCGTGCCGCGCCGCGATCCGGCGCTGCGGCTGAACGGGCTGACCCCGCGGGAGACCGAGGTGCTGGAACTGATCGCGCGCGGGCTGTCGAACCAGGAGATCGCCGGTCATCTGGTGGTCGCCGAGCAGACGGTCAAGACGCACATCGGGCGGGTGCTGGGCAAGCTGGACCTGCGGGACCGGGCCCAGGCCGTGATCTTCGCCTACGAGGCGGGGCTGGTGCGGCCGGGCGATTCGACGGCCTGACCCGCTCACCTGCCTGGCCGGCCACGGGCCACCGGGGAGGATCTCCTCCTCCACCCCCTACCCGGGTATGACATCCGGTTTGGCACCACGGTGCGACGCCCCGTGCGACACCTCCTTCTTACCTTCCTCCTCGTCACGAGGAGAGGAGAAGGGGCATGCGCCGCTTCGCAAGGACACTGGTCGCCGCCGCGCTGGCGGGAGCCGTCGTCGCGGGAACCGCGGGATGGGCCTCCGCCGGCGCGCAGGCGGCGGTCACCGGGCCGCTGCCGGGCACTGCCGCCTGGCGGGCCGACGCGGTGTCCGGGCGGCCGCTGCCGGACCCGGCCCGGGCCACGCCGTCGCGGGTCGCGCGGTTCTTCGCCGGGCTGGACGGGGCCCGTGCACAGGGCCTCGTACGCTCCCACCCGCTGGTGGTGGGCAATCTGGACGGGGCTCCGCTCCCCCTCAGGTACGAGGCCAACCGGCTGGCCGTGCTCGCGACGGGCGAGGCCCGCTTCGCCCCGCTGGCCGCGCCCGGCCGGCAGATCCTGGCCTTCGACCCGCGCGGACGGGGCACCGTCGCCGAGGTGTTCGGGGACCTGGCGCGGACCGCGCACGTCTCGGTGATCGTGCCGGGCTCGGACAACGACGCCACCACCTACGACCGCCCGCGGGCCGCCCACACCGGCCCGGCGGGCATGGCCCGCGCCCTGCGGTCCGCGACCGGGGAGAGCGTCGCCGTCATCGCCTGGACCGGCTACACCACGCCCGTCGGGGTGGGGCTGGACACGGCCCAGGGGCGGCTGGCGCAGGCGGGCGCGGTCCGCCTCGCCCGGTTCACCGACGGACTGGAAGCGGTCGGCGCACCCGACCCGGTGCTCTTCTGCCACAGCTACGGCTCGGTGGTCTGCGGACTGGCCGCCCGGCACACGGACGCCACCGACATCGTCGCCTTCGGCTCCCCCGGGATGCGCGCCGACAGCGTCGCCGACCTGCACACCGGAGCCCGCGTGTGGGCGGCGCGCGGACCCTCCGACTGGATCGCCGACGTGCCGAACGTGGAGTTCGCCGGGCTCGGCCACGGCGCCGATCCCACCTCGGCGGCCTTCGGCGCCCGCCCGGTCCCGGCCGCCGACGTGGCGGGCCACACCGGCTACTTCACCCCCGGCACCGGGTCCCTGAAGGCCTTCGCCGCGATCGCGACGGGAGCGGCACGATGAGCATGCCGGAGACGCGGCCGGTGAGCCGGCCTGCAAGCGCCTCGGCGGACGCGTCGGCGAGCAAGCGGGGCAGCGCCCCGGCGAGTACCCCCGTGCGTGCCCCGGGCGTCCTCGCCAAGGCGCGGGCGGCCGCCGGCCGGATCGACGCGAAGACCCCGGCCCACCGGGACCGGGCGATCGACGGGCTGCGGGCGCTGGCGCTGCTGGCCGTTCCGACCGGGCACTGGCTGCTCGGCGGGTTCACCCTCGACTCCGACGGGGCCCTGCACAACGCCAGCCCCCTCTCCGCCTTCGGCGGCCTGGCCCCGGCCAGTTGGGTGCTGCAGATGCTCGGGGTCTTCTTCCTCGTCGGCGGCTACGCCTCGGCGCTCTCCTTCCGGCGGCACACCGGATCGGCCGGGGCCTGGCTGAAGGGCCGGATCGCCCGGCTGGGGCGGCCGGTGCTCGGGGTCACGGCGGTGTGGGCGCTGGCCGCACCCGTGCTGTACGCGGCCGGGGTGCCCGAGGCCACCCTGCGGACCGGGGCGAAGCTGGTGATCCAGCCGCTGTGGTTCGTCGGGGTGTACGTGGTGGTCACCGCGCTGACCCCGTACTGCGTGCGCGCCGCGCACCGGCTCGGCGGCTGGGCGGCGGCCCCGCTGCTCGCCTCGGTCGCCGTCGTGGACTTCCTGCGCTACGGGCCCTTCGCGGACTCGGTGCCCGGGTGGGTGGCGCTGGTGAACATCCTGCCGGGCTGGCTGTTCGCGTACCAGCTCGGCGTGGACTGGGGCGAGGGCCGGATCGGGCGCCGCGGGGGGTGGCTGCTGCTGGCGGGCGGGGGCCTGCTGTTCGCGGCCCTGCTGATGGTCTTCCACTACCCGGCGTCGATGGTCGGGGTGCCGGGCGAGGCCCGGACCAACTCGCATCCGCCGTCGCTGCTGGTGGTGGCCCTGGCGGCGGCCCAGTCGGGGGCCGCGATCCTGCTGCGGGACCGGCTGGCGCGGCTGTTGGCCCGGCCGGTGCTGTGGGCGCCGGTGGTCGTGATCAACCTGTGCGCGATGACGATCCTGTGCTGGCACCAGACGGCGATGCTGGCGGCCGCCGTACCGGGGTCGTTCGCGGGCGGGCTGGCCGGGCTGACGACGGCGCCGGACAGCGTGGGTTGGATCCTGGCGCGGCTGGCGTGGATGCCGGTGTTCGCGGCGCTGCTGGTGGGCATCGCCCGGTACGCGCGCCGCTTCGAACAGCCCTGGACGCGGGCCACGGCGGTCCGCCGGACCGTGGCGGGCCTGCTGGCGGCCGGGTTCGCGGTGTTCGCCCTCGGTCTGGCGTAGAGCGGCGGCCGGAGCACCTGTACCGCCGGAGCACCCGTACGAAACGAGAGCGCCGCTCCCCATGGGGAGCGGCGCTCTCGTGCGTGGCGCGTATGCGTGCGCGAGCCGTCAGGCGATGGAGGCGGCGACGATCGCGGCGACCGCGAGGTTGCAGGAGGCCGTCACCCACACGGCGGGGTGCGGCTCGGGGTCGACCACGATGGCACCGAGCTTGCCCGGGGTCACCAGGTCCAGCAGCAGGAAGGCCACGGCCATCAGGACCAGGCCGAGGATGCCGAACGCCGCAGTGGACAGCAGGCCCTTGCCGAAGTCCTCGTACGTGGTCCAGATCGAGGTGAAGACGATGCCGCCGATGCCGAGCAGCGCCGAGGAGAGCATCACGGAGGCGTTCCGGTTGCGCTCTTCCCAGATCTGCTTCGGCAGCTTGCCGGGGGTCAGCACGTCCACCAGGACGATGCCGAGGATGAGCAGCACCAGGCCGACGCCGCCGAATGCGGTGGTGCGGCCAAGTCCGTTGATGATGTCGCTCATTGGGAAGCAGTCTCCGGGGTGGGGTAGGAAGTACGTCGCGTGCCTGTCGTCGCGGTGGCCGAATCTATCGCACGGCACCGCACCCGACCATGGGGAGGTCAGGAAATGGCAGAGCTCAGGGCGGCGCGGTCGGACGAGGCCGACGCGCTGACGGGGCTGGTCATGCGCTCCAAGGCGCACTGGGGGTACGGCGCGGAGTTCCTGGCCGCGTGCGCTCCGGAGCTGCGGATCGGGGCCGGGGACGAGGTGCGGCGGCGGATCGTGGTCGCCGAGGGCGCGGCCGGGGCCGCCGGTGCCCGGTCCGGAGACGGCCCGCGCGCCGTGCTCGGGCTCGCTTCCCTGGACGGGGAGCCGCCCCTCGGCCGGCTGGGGCTGCTCTTCGTCGAACCGGCCGCCATCGGCGGGGGCGTGGGCCGCCTGCTGTACCGGGACGTGCTGCGACGCGCCGCCGGGCTCGGGTTCCGCCGGCTGCTGATCGACGCCGATCCGCACGCCACCGGGTTCTACCGGGCGATGGGCGCGGTGGCCCCGGGGCCTGATCCGGAGCAGGGCGGAGCGCCGGAAGCTCCCGGCGGGCTGGTGCGGTTCGAGGTGGCGCCCGTGCCCCTGGCCGGCTGGGCCCGGGCCTGGACGGGCGGCGCGGCGGCCGTGCACGTGGGCAACGTCGCCGAGTACAACGCGCAGTTCGCGGACGCCTCCCTGGACCGGGAACAGCGGGCCGCCCACCACTACGCCTGTCTGGCCGCCTTCTACAGCCCGCGGCCCGCCGCGCTGGTGCTGCCGCGCCCGGTGCCGCCGGGCTGGATCTCCCTCCTCGGGCGCCAACTGGGCTGGCCCGCCGGGGTGGAGGTGTACGACGGGCTCGCGGAGCGGGATCCGGGCCTGTCGGACGCCGTACGGTCCCGGCCGGCACTGGCCGCACGGCTGACCGGGACTGGGACCGGGGCTGGGACCGGGACCGGGACTGGGACCGAGGCCGGAGCCGGAGCAGGAGCCGCGCCCCTCGTTCCGTGGGGCCTGACCGCCCCCTTCGCCCGGCTGGCGCGGCGGCCGTGGCGGCCGGACGAGCTGCGGTACGAGTCGAAGTCGGCGGCGCACGGGCTGTTCGGCCGGATCCTCGCGGAGGGCGGGCACCCCGCGATCATGCTGCCCGCGCAGTGGCGGGCGGACACCCGGCGGGCGGCGGTCCGGCTGCTGGCGTCCCGGACCAGGGCGGGCGAGAGCACCGTTCTCAAATCGGAGCACGGCGTCGGAGGCTCGGGCACCACGGTGATGACCCCCGGGCGGGTCCGCGCGGCGGGCGGCGCCCGGGCGGTGGTGCGGGCACTGCCGCGCGGACCGCTGCTGGTGGAGGAGTACGTACGCGGTCCGGCGGATCCGGCCGAGCCGCGCGACCTCACGTACGACGGGTTCGTGGACGGGCGGGGCCGCGTGCACGAGGTCGGCGGGGCGGTGATGGACGTGGCGGACGGCGGGTACCGCGGGGCGACCGTGGGTCCGGGGGTGCTCCCCGGCTGGGCGGAGGAACCACTGCTCGCCTTCGGCCGCACGGTGGGCCGGGAGCTGTCGGCCGCGGGCTACCGGGGCTGGTTCGACGTGGACTTCGTCGCCGACGGCGCGGGACGGCTCGCCCCGACCGAGACGAACCTGCGCCTGACCGGGCCGTCCGTCGCCTTCGTGGTGGCGGCCCGGCTCGACGAACTGCGGGGCGCGGGGCATTTCGTACGGATCGCCGACCGGGTGGAGCTGGGCGCCCGCCTGCCGGAGGCGGCCTTCGACGAACTGTGCGAGCGGCTGTCCCGCCGCTGCGCCGGCATCGGCGCCGTGTTCCTCCCCGCCATCCCCACCGGCGCCTTCGAACCGGCGCCCTGGATGGGCGCCCTGGTGGCCGCGACCGACAGGGAGCTGCTGGACGCGGCCGAACGCCTGGTGCGGGCGGAGGCACTGTCCGTCGGGTCGATGTTCGAGCAGTTCGACCCGTTGGAGCAGGTGGACGGGGCGCGGTCGGCCGGACCTCAGCCGGCCGGGTCGGTGGTCCGGGCCCCGTCCCGGACCGGTGCCTGCGCCGGAACCGACGCCGATCCGGAGGCCGAGGCGAAGGCCGATTCCGACCCCGGCCCCGGTTCCGATTCCGACGCAGGGTCCGGTTCCACGTCGAAGGCGCTGAGCGGCGGACGGGAGGCGTAGACCGCCACGATCCCGGCGGCGATCATCAGCGGGATGTTGAAGGCGTAGACGAGCGCGGCCTGTTGGGGCCAGTCCTGCTTGGCCGCGAGCCGGTAGAAGTTGTCCTGCGGCCACCACGCCACCAGCAGGTAGACGATCGCCAGATGGGCGGCCGCGGTGATCCGGGGGCCGCGCCTCCCGTGGCGGCGCATCCGGGACCGGCCGGCGAACAGGAACCACACACCGGCCGCGAACGCCCAGCACTCGAAGAGGTAGAGGACGAAGAAGAGCGTCGCGTACGGGTTCGGGATGCCGGAGAGGTCCGTGGAACCGGGCCAGAGGATCAGGGTCAGGATCATGGTGAAGCCCGCCACCAGGGTCAGCCCGACCGCGATGAAGAAGATGACGCCGGCCCATCCGGCGATGTTGGGCCCCTCGAACCCGCGCGCGTACGCGCCGCCGTACTTGCTCCCGCCGCCCCTGCTCCCTCCACCGCCCTCGTCCCCGGCCCGTCCCGGCGGCATCGGGAGCGCGGCCCGCTGTTCGCGGCCGGCCCTGTCCCGGGGGATCCTGGGCAGCCGCACCACGGCGCTCGGCGTCATGGCCCCCGGCAGCCTGCCCGCCAGGTGGCGGCGGAGTTCCCCGCCGTCGGGGAGGTCGGAGCCCGGGGGCCAGGCGTCGTTCTCGGCGGCCGGGGCGAGGAAGGCGACGAGCACCGGCCGCGCGTTCACGCCCGTACCCGCACCCTTGACCTCGGCCAGCAGTGCGGCGCCGACCGCTTCGTGGCTGCGGATGGCGGACTCGACGGGGTGCGGGTCGAGGGCTTTGCCGTCCGCGGTGAGCCGGTCGCGGATCCGGCCCCGGAACTCCAGCAGGCCGTCGGGGCGCAGTACTGCGAGGTCGCCGGTCGGGACCGGTTCGCCGCCGCCGGGCACGGTGAGGTGGATCTGCCCGTCGCGCACGTCGAGTGCGCAGCCGGGGAAAGCGGCTCCGATCAGCGAGAGCTCCTCGGCGCCGTCCAAGGGGCCGGCGAGCTGCGGGAGTTCGAAGCGGGCGCCGACGCCCGCGACCTCGGTGGGCCCGTAGACGTTGAGGAGCCGGGCCCCGGGCCGCAGCCGGGCCAGCAGGGTGGCCTGCTCGTCGAGGTAGAGGCGGTCGCCGGTGACCGTGACCATGCGCAGGGACCGGAGCCCCTCGTCGGGGCGGTGCAGGGACCGTGACAGGGACGCCTCGCGGTCGCGCACGAGGAGTTGGGTGGCAGTGCCCGGGTCGGTGTGCAGGACGGTGACCCGCTCGGCGTCGACGGCGCGGCGCAGCGACTCGGGTGTCCAGCGCGGGCCTTCGGGCAGGACGAGTGCGCCGCCCTCGCACAGGGCGCGCGTCCATCCGGCGGCGAAGCCGGTGAGGTCGGGGGCGGCGGTGATCAGGTGCCGGTCCTCGGGGGCGGGCCCCACCACCCGGGCCCACCCCTCGTGGGCGGCGAGGAGCCGGTCGTGGGAGAGGGGGACGGCCCTGCGGTCCGCGCCGCCGGTGAACAGCACGGCGGCCGTTTCCCCTCGGGGGGTCCGGTCCGGCGGGTCGGTGGGCAGCCCGCCCGAGGCGGCCTCCTGCTGGGCGCCGAGGCGGATCACCCGCAGGTCGCCGCCGTCGTCGAGGCGGGCCTGGTCCGCGGAGTCGGCGAGCAGGACGGAGGGCCGGGCGGCGGCGAGCTGGCGCTGTCCGGTGCGCGGGTTCTCCACGTCGATGACGGTGTAGGCGGCGCCGGCCTTGAGGATGCCGAGGAGGAGGACGAGGAGTTCGGCCCGCGGGGTGGAGCCCACGGCGACGAGAGCCCGCTCGGGCAGGCCGGAGCCGATCAAGTGGTGGGCCAACTGGTTCGCCCGCGCGTCGAGTTGTCCGTAGGTCAGACTGTCGGTGCCGGCGGCGAGGGCCTGGGCGCCCGGGGTGTCGCGCACCCAGCGTTCGAAGCGGGAGAGAACGGTGTCGTCGGCGCGGCGGCCGGAGTGCGTGAAGGACTCTGATCCCTGCGTCATGGACCGATTCTGGCACCGGACACTGACAGGGACGAGGGCTGCGAAAATCCCTCGTACGAGCGAGGGTTGATCCACTATCGTCCTGCGCTGGTACCCGGCCTGCACCGGCCAGGATGCCGGTGAACAGGTTTCGAGCGGTCGGAGGCAGCATGGCCAAGGAATTCCAGGTGACGTACGACTGTGCCGATCCGGGCGCGCAGGCGGCGTTCTGGGCACAGGCTCTGGACTATCGCGTCCAGTTGCCGAAGGACGGCTCCACCGACTGGGCGGCCATCTCGGATCCGGACGGCAAGGGGCCGCGGCTCTACTTCCAGAGGGTCCCGGAGGACAGGACGGCGGCGAAGAACCGCCTGCACCTGGACGTGCGCTCGGCACCCGGCCTGAAGGGCGACGAGCGGATGGCCGCGCTGGAGGTGGCGGCCGCCAGGCTGGAGGAGCTGGGCGCGAAGCGGCTGTACCGCCTGGAGTCCGACGAGGAGAACGAAGGGATCATCGTGATGACCGATCCCGAGGAGAACATCTTCTGCCTCGACTGACCCCTCGGCCAATCCCTCGGCCAATCCCTCGACCAACGTCTCGACCGACCTCTCGATCGACCTGTCGAACAGGGTTCCTGGTCACCCAAGGGCCATCTGCCCCTTGACCTCAATCTTGCTTGAGGTCCTACCGTTCGGCTCATGGATATGGAAGTCACCGCCTGGACCTCGCTCCACAGCGCGATCAACGCCCAGCAGGACCGGCGCCCGCTCTCGCGGGCCGGCCTGCGCCGGATCGCCGCCTTCGCCCGCCCGCACCGGCGCGGGCTGACCTTCTTCCTGCTGCTCAGTGTGGTGACCGCGCTGCTCGCGGTGGCCACCCCGGTGCTCGCGAGCCGCGTGGTCACCACCATCGTCGAGGGCCGGGAGGGCGGTACGGTCACCCGCCTCGCCCTGCTGATCGCGCTGATCGCGGTCGCAGAGGCGGGGCTGGGGCTGGTCCTGCGCCGGCTGTCGTCCACCCTCGGCGAGGGGCTGATCCTGGATCTGCGGACGGCGGTCTTCGACCACGTGCAGCGGATGCCGGTGGCGTTCTTCACCCGGACCCGCACCGGGGCGCTGGTCAGCCGGCTCAACAACGACGTGATCGGCGCGCAGCGGGCCTTCAGCAACACCCTGTCGGGGGTGGTGTCCAACACCGTGACGCTGCTGCTGACCCTGACCGTGATGCTGGGCATCTCCTGGCAGATCACGCTGCTGGCCCTCGTGCTCCTGCCGGTGTTCGTGCTGCCCGCCCGCCGGATGGGCGTGCGGATGGCGGCGCTGCAGCGGGAGGCGTCCGCGCTCAACGCCTCGATGGGCACGCAGATGACCGAGCGCTTCTCCGCGCCGGGCGCCACCCTCGTCAAGCTGTTCGGGCGGCCCGACGAGGAGTCCGCGGAGTTCGCGGCGCGCGCCGCCCGGGTGCGTGACATCGGGATCCGCACGGCGATGGCCCAGTCGGCCTTCATCACCGCGCTCACCCTGGTGTCCGCGCTGGCCCTGGCGCTCGTGTACGGGCTCGGCGGCCATTACGCGCTCGCCGGCACCCTGGACGCGGGCTCGGTGGTCGCCCTGGCCCTCCTCCTGACCCGGCTGTACGCGCCGCTGACCGCGCTCGCCGGGGCGCGGGTGGAGGTGATGAGCGCGATGGTCAGCTTCGAGCGGGTCTTCGAGATCCTCGACCTGAAGCCGCTGATCTCCCAGAAGCCGGATGCCCGCCGGGTGCCGGAGGGGCCGGTGGCGGTGGAGTTCGACAAGGTCTCCTTCGGCTACCCCTCCCCCGACAAGGTGTCCCTCGCCTCCCTGGAGGAGGTCGCGACCCTCGACGCGCGGGGCGGCACCGAGGTCCTGCACGAGGTGTCCTTCCGTGCCGAGCCCGGGCAGATGATCGCCCTGGTCGGCTCCTCGGGCGCCGGCAAGTCGACCATCGCGCAGCTGCTGCCCCGGCTGTACGACACGGACGCGGGCGCCGTCCGCCTCGGCGGGATCGACGTACGGGACCTGACCGCGGACTCGATCCGCGAGACGCTGGGCATGGTCACGCAGGACGGCCACCTCTTCCACGAGTCGGTACGGGCCAACCTGCTGCTGGCCCGCCCGGAAGCCGGGGAGGACGAGATCTGGGAGGCCCTGCGCCGCTCCCGGCTGGACGGGCTCGTGGCCTCGCTCCCGGACGGCCTGGACACGGTCGTCGGCGAGCGCGGCTACCGGCTCTCGGGCGGGGAGCGCCAACGGCTGACCATCGCCCGGCTGCTGCTGGCCGGCCAGCGGGTGGTGATCCTGGACGAGGCCACGGCCCATCTGGACTCCACCTCGGAGGCGGCGGTCCAGGAGGCCCTGGCGGAGGCCCTGGCGGGCCGGACGGCCGTGGTGATCGCGCACCGGCTGTCGACGGTGCAGGCGGCCGACCTGATCCTGGTGGTGGAGGACGGCCGGATCGTGGAACGCGGCACCCACGCCGAGCTGCTGGCGGTGGGCGGCCGGTACGAGGAGCTGTACCGCACCCAGTTCGCGGCGGCCGGCCCGGACGGGGACACGCCGGCGGTGGACACCGTTCCGGGCGGCGCGGCGGCGGTCTCCGGCGGATGATGGCCAGCGGGGCGGCCGGGACCGGCCCCCCGGAAGCACTGGGACACCGGAGTCAGGAGCAGCGGATGGACATCAAACTGGAACTGGTCGCCGTACCGGTCACCGACATCGACCGGGCCAAGGCCTTCTACGAACGCATCGGCTTCCACGCCGACCACGACATCACGGTCAGCGAGGAGATCCGCTTCGTCCAGCTGACCCCGCCGGGCTCGGCCTGTTCGATCGCCATCGGCAAGGGCCTGACCCGGATGACACCGGGTTCGCTGGACAACATGCAGGTCGTGGTCGCGGACATCGAGGAGGCCTTCGCCGATCTCAAGGGCCGGGGCATCGAGGTGACGGAGATCGAGGACATGCCCTGGGGCTCCTTCGTCTACTTCTCCGACCCCGACGGCAACGGCTGGGCGGTCCAGCAGACCACCCCGCGCACGGGCGGCGGCCCCCAGTAGCGACCGCGCCGGGACGGGGCGGATCGACGGCGGCGCGGCCAGAGACACCTGGCCGCGCCGCAGTCGATCCGGACGGACCCGCCGTTGGTGTACGCGGCGGCCGGTGACACGGATCAGCCGCGACGGGTCTTGGTCTTGCGCCAGCCGAAGGGGCCGGGCAGATCCCAAGAGGTGGTCCGGCGTCCGGTGCTGCTGCGCGTACGGCGGGGGCCGTGCTTACCACCAGTCGTGATCGACCACGACTTGCGGTTGATGTTGAGCCGGACACCCGGCAGGATCCTGAAGCTCTTGCGGAAAGTCAGCGGCATGGCGTCTCACTTCCTCGGTGCGTGGCGACGGCGGCCCGACTCCAGCTTCGTTCGGGCCAGTTGACACGCGTGTGTCCGGCGCCGCCCGTTCCATGCGCCCGCGGCCGAGCCGGTGTTCGGCGTGCCCTCTCCCCGGTCTCGGCCACATCGGCCTCGACGCTGTCCACGGTCTGCTTCCCGGTGAAACGCGTGAGGGGGTCCGAACTCGTGGAGTTCGGACCCCCTCACGCGGGGAGATCAGGCGGGGAGATCAGGCGGGGCGGCCGCCGAACGGGGCGCCGGTGCCGTAGTACGTGCCCAGCTCCTCGTGGTATCCGGCGTCCCCGAGGTGCTTGTCCCGGTGGAACTCGGGAGCGCTCTTGATCTGCTCCTTGGTCCGGTCCACGTAGACCTTCCTGTCCTCCGGGTCGACCCGCAGGATCGTGCTCGCCGGCAGCAGGACCTCCTTGCCGAAGATCCAGACGCCGGTGTCCACGACCACGTAGGCGTCACCGACCTCGTCGGAGTGCTTGTCCACCTTGCCGATGTCACCGTCGACCGCCTCGACCTTGTAGCCGGTCAGATCGGTCCCGGCCAGATGGCCCGAGGTGGACTTGTAACTCCACACATGCTCAGTCACGCGAAAACAACTCCTCCGGTAAGCGGAGGACGGCAAAGGAACCCCCTGCCGCCCCTCCATTTCCGATGCCGTGCAGCGGACGGCTTCACCATCCGCTTGGACTCCCGCCTGCCCCTGTCCCGGCACGCCATGCCCGCGTCACCGAAGAGAATCCGGCCCGGCAGTCCCAGGTGCCCGTGCATCAGTCGGTGTCGAGGCCGGGAACCGGGGCTGCCCGATCTCACGAGCGACGTGCCCGGCCGGCCCGCCGTCTCGGATCGATACCCTGAGCAGCATGAAACCCTGCCGTGAAGGCAGGCATCCGCGTGAGGGGTAGAAGGTGAACCGGTTCGCGCGCCTGGCCACCCGCCTGCTGGCCGTACCCAGGGCGCTGGTGTGGATGGCCGGCGAGGATCCCGCCCCCGTCGAAAGCCGGCCCGCCGGGTCCACCGACGCCGAAGCCGCCGCGCTGTGCCGCCGGGTGGCGGAGCTCGGCGAGCCCCTGGCCCTGATCGGGGACGGTGAGGGCCGGCTCGCCTTCGCGGGTGTCCCGCTGGTCGGTCCTGCCGGGGAGCTGCTCGGCGTACTCGCCGCCACCGACACCGGGCCGCGCACATGGAGCGAGGAGGACCTTCGGGATCTCGGTGACCTTGCTGCGGCGTGCAGCGCCCACATGCGGCTGCGGCTGCGCTCGGAGGAGGTGCAGCGCGCCGGGGAGGCCGCCGAGGAGGCGGCTTCGCTCGCCGAGGCCCAGGCCGACCGGATGGAGACCCTGCTGAACCGCGCGCAGTTGTTGCTGCGGGCCGCGGAAGGTCTGGGTGACACCAGCGGCCTGGACGAGGTCTGGGCGCGGGTGAGCGAGTTGGCGGGGGGCGACCTCAAGCCCTCCCATGTGGGCCTGGTCCTGCTGGGTGAGGACGGACTGCTGCGGCAGGTGGCCGGATCCGAGGCGGGGCAGCCGCCCTGGACGGGCCCGGAGGCAGGGTACCGGGTCGATTCGGGCTGGCCCGGTGCGCGGGCGGTACGGGAGCGGCGGACGGTGGTCATCGCGGGCCGGCAGACCCTGTCGGATTTCACGCCCGAGGCCGTGGCCGGCTTCGACGCGTTGGGACTGCACACCCTGGTGTGCGTACCGCTGTCCGGAGCCGAGAGCGTCCTCGGCGTGCTGGAGCTCGGCTGGGACATCCCGCACGTGGTGGATGCCGCCGAGCGGGCGGTGCTCGTCGTACTGGCCGACTACACGGCCCGGGCCGTGGAGCGTGCCGCCTACCTGGACGATCGCGTGTCCATCGCCGTGGGGCTTCAGCGGGCCATGCTCACCGATCTCGTGCAGGTCCCCGGGCTGGAGACCGCCGCCCTGTACCGGCCGGCCGCGCGGCA